>JADGDM010000079.1 GCA_016744905.1 Sulfurimonadaceae bacterium
CAGTACTACCAGCCTGTATAGCCTTGTAATCGTTGTGATCAGTTAATATCAGATGCTGG
Organism: Sulfurimonadaceae bacterium; assembly: GCA_016744905.1. GTDB lineage: Bacteria > Campylobacterota > Campylobacteria > Campylobacterales > Sulfurimonadaceae > BB10. The sequence goes on from JADGDM010000079.1 coordinate 60, forward strand.
AGTTGTGCAAGTACAACTTCTGCTTTAGTAAGCTCTACCTCTTCTTTTTTAAGTGCATAGTCATGATAATATTTGTCTAAACTTTTATTATCAATTTTAGTCTCTTTAAGCATATCTGAATCTTCACTGTTTTTAATAGCAGCAGAGAGTGCGTCATGGTTTTTAAAGCCATATGATTTGGCAATGAGTTCGTATGCGTAGGATAGTTTTACTTTTTCAGTATGGTGGGTAGTTAATTTTTCTTGTAAATAGAGCGCTTGCTCTTTAAGTGCATCTTTTGAGGGTAGGTGGCATTTAATTGACATGAGAATACCTTTTAAATATAGGTCATAATTGTCGGTGTGTTGCGTTGGCCGAATGGACCAGTAGTTAAAAGTCATAATTTGACACAAGATTATTTAATATTGCTTCACCGTACTTCGTAATAGAAGGGCAACACGACAAGTGCAATTGAACTTAATAGAATGATATCGTAATATTTATGTGGAAGTAAATATAGAGTTCCTAAGTGAAGAAAGATAAAAACGTAGTCATTTAATAGATATTTAACTTACTAAATCCACAATCCTTATCTTCCCTACTCCCTATACTTTTGAAAGTAGAAATAATATAATAACAGTAATCTAAAAAACGATGTACTTTTATACCCCTCTAAAATAACTACCACCAGGATAAAAAAATGAACTGTATATTTATCTACTCCAATCCAAGATTTGGAAACTATTTTGAATTTAAAGTGGAGATACCCTTTGATTCAGAAGATGAGTTGGATTACCTAAGCTACTTTTTAAAGTATAGAGTTTCAAAATCTCTCTTAGCAGAAGGCTTTTATAGCAAACTCTCAAATAAAGAGCTTGATCTTTTTTTACTCATTGAGGTTAAAGAGAAGATAGAGGAGGGTGTCTACTTAAGTGATTTGGTGCGCTCTTATTCAATAGCTGACTTTTTCTATATTAAAAATAACTCCAAACAGCGATATGAATACATCAACTTAGATACAGCAGAACGTAGTCACTTAAGTGCAAGTAATCATGAGGTCAATATGTTTAAAAGCATCACCAGTGATAAAGATATCCGATTAAGTATTATTCATAAAGAAGATAGTGTAGAGTGTTTTAAAAAGCTCTCTAAAGAGATAAGAGTTAAATAGCCACATAGAAGCTCATAGAGAGAATAATAATCTAAATTAAGTAAAAGATACAGATGAGTCGTTAAAGGCTCTAATAGAGGTCTATATATTCACATAAGAGCTATTTTAAAGAGGATGTGTGTGGTAGAAGAGTGTCTACTTGAGATAAGAGCTAAAAAGGAGGCGAAGATGTATGATGAAGAGATAGATCAGGAGTTAAATCAAATATCAGAATTTCTTCGTCTATTTTACAAAGAAGATGATGGCTATTTTTTGGTAGCGTGTAAAAGAGAGATAATTAAGAGACATAAATCTTTTAACCGTTTTCAAAAAACAAAACATTTTAGACTCTTGTTCTATGTGATGGATAGACATGCTTATAAAGGGGAGGGGATTTACTTCTCACTAAATTGTTATAAGCAGGGCTTTTGGAAAATAAGAAGTAGAACAGATCACCTCTCACTATTACGTGGACTCTATTTTCAGATTAATGATAGTAATGAGCTTGAAAACAAGATAGTTGAAAGTATTGGCGTCGCAAGTTGTGTCATTCAACATGGACCTCAAGAGAGAACACTGATATATCTCTTTGACGTGCCACAAGAGATAAAGATGCTGGCGCGTTATGAAAACCTTCAAATAGCTTTTAATGATTACTTTGCACTAGATGTAGAATATGATGTTAATGCACTTTTACGCTTGCCATTTAGTATCAATGAGGGCTATGGATATGGTGTCTCATATAAACTTAGTGAGTACCGGTACTCTTTTAAAGCCTTGGAAGAGAAAATAAAAATATAAAAGACTTGTAACCAAATTGTTATATTCTATATTTTAATGCTATTTAAAGAATTATCACAAAAATATTATGCTATAGTTCCCAAAAATATTAAAAGGTGTTTTATAATATGTTTAAAAAACAATTAACAACTTTATCCCTGGTTAGTAGTTTACTACTTCTTACTGCCTGTCAAGATAGTAACACTGTCGGGGATGATTCTCAAGCAGTTGAGAGTAAACCTTCTCAAAGTACTTCAGTCAATGAACTTAAAGGTTCAAAGATCCTTTCACACTCACTTAGTGCAGAACAGTTAAAAACTTACGCAGAGGGAGAGTATTTCTTAGCACCTCTTAGTAAGTTCTCTGTTATTGGCCTGGCTAAGAAAGCAGGGGACAGTGGGATCTCAGATGATGGAGCCAACTATATGGCGGTTGATAATCTTTTTGAGATTCCTCTAAAGACGATGCAGTTAAGTTTCTATTACAACTCTGATGACTCACGTGATAAGTTTAACAATATTTTTGGTCTGTGGCGTTCATCGTATACTTCATATATGGACTTTGATATTGACTACGCCAATGCCAATATCAAATCAGAGCTTTATGACACAGCGCGCAACGCTTGTGAGCTTGGTTTTAGTGATATCAAAGAGAATCTTTATCGTGGGATACTTAGTAATGCCAATACTGTTTATGACAGCACTAAACATCTGTGTATCATTAAAGACGAAGGTAAAGAGTTAGGCTCTTTTAATATCTTTAACCGTGAGACCAGAATAGATGGTGATTTTCACTATCTAACAAAACCTTCCGGTGAGATGATAGTCTTCTCTAAAGGTGAAAACGGTGAGTACCTTGGTGATGATCATGGAGTCGTCGTTTCTATGCGTGTCTTAGAAGATGGCTCTTATGAGTACATTGGAGCAGACAGCTTTGTAAACACTTACTCTGCGAATGGTCAACTCATAAAAATCATGTATGAGGGTCAAGAGACAAATATTTATTATGATGATAAAGAAAAAATCACACATGTTGAGGGTCCACTTGATTCCAAGATGACATTTAACTACGCTGAGAATGAGTCTTTAGAGTCAATCTCTTTAGGTATATTAGATGCGGCGTTTCATTACAATGATCAAAATCAACTCAGCGCGCTAGATATCGTGACCAATATCGAAAACAATGAGACCAATGAAAGTTCAACTGCTTCAAACTTTGCGATGTACGCATACAATGCAAAAGGTCTTCTGAACGGTATCTCTAAAGTGGAGCGTAACCTAGAAGATGGTTCTGTTATACCTGCAACAGATGAAATCTACACCTATGATCATCTTAATCGTGTAGATAAGTTTGTAGATGCTTACGCCAACTCTATGCAGATGGAATATGCACCTCATGGTGTTAAGCGCATATTTGAAGATGGAACGCAGACAGCACACAGTATAGACTTTACTCATTCAAAACAGCAGGTCTCAGAGATCTTTGATGGTGAAGATACTCTGCAAAGTGATTTTAATGCAGATGCGCAACTCTCAAACATAGAGCTCAGTGAAGCACCTGATGTGGATGTAAATGGTACCATCATCACCCAAGGTTTAGAAGATGGAGCAAAGAGATTACACATGAGCTTTGCCTACAACACTAAAGGTCTGGTAAATAAGATACAGTACTCATCTAAGAGCACAGGTAAAAAGTTTACAGAGTTGGAGTACAAAAGTCGTTATCCAAAACCAACCAAAGTACTAACCAATGACGCAGTCACTTTCTTTGAGTACAACCAAAAAGGACAGCTTATCAAAAAGACCTCTTTACGTTTCGATAAAGAGATGAAACTTAGAGCCAATTCTATTACATTAGACCTAGCGAATAATATTGATACTAGAGTTCAAAAAAGTTACAAATATGATGAAAATGGATTTTTATTAAATGTAAAAGATGAAGTGAATGATAAATCGTACTCTTATCATGTGGATGAGCATGGAAAAGTTGTTAAGGGCAGATTGAAGAAGCAGTTCTTCTTTGGATTCAGTGGATTAGCTTTATGGGCTTCATGGCTTTGGCCAAATTCTACTAATGTTTATTACAATGTTGAGATGAACAAAAAGGGTTGGACATCGGGTAGTGGTGATATAGACGTTAGTTTATCTAACGTTCAAACAGTTTTTATAGGAGGGCATAGTGATGAAACAAAGTCACATATTGTTCAAAGATATGCAGAGTTTTTTTCTTCAACAGGCACATCACGTCTTGACTATCATCCTTGGGATGGTGTAGATACCTTTTTAGGCATGAAGGAGAGAGGTAATCCTTTTAAAAAGCGTAATGTATCTGATAAACTTGTTGTCATTACTCATAGCTGGGGTGGAGATAGTGCTGTAGAAGCGACTAAACATGCAGATAGTGAGTATCAGGCTGACTTGTTGATTACCGTTGATCCGGTAGGTATTATGGACTTTAATGATGCTGCTAAATTTTGGATTGAACTATATGCGGATGCTGGGTATCCATATGGAGGATACAGACGTTTAGAGAAAAGATGTTTTTCTGGATGGTGGAGTAATATTTGTTGGCCTGTGTGGAATTGGCATCGCACTATGCATTGGAATAATAGTGATTGGTTAGCCTACTCAGGTGGTAAAGGATGGTATTCAAGTTATGATCCAGGTGATGCAAATCCAGATAGACTCTACAGTTATCAAGCACATCATAAAGACTTCTCATATATGTTGTGGAAGATGGAACATGGAAAGGGAAATAAAGTAAATAATCATTTTGGGATTGATGATAGGTATCAAATAAATTATAAGTTTACAAATCACACAAAAGCAGCGAATAAAGCTGCAGAAAGTAGTTTTTCTAAATATCCGCAGGAACACGGGAACTGGATGTGGTAATGAAATTTTTTAGTTTTATTATTATAAGTATATTAATACTATTTTTAGGATGTGAGAAAAAATATCATACAGAGAATATCATCTTTGAACAAGATGGTAATATCTCATATATAACAAAAGATGAATTTTTATTACAATCTGATGTAGCACAAAGTATTATTAATACTTATGCTGAGGATTATACATATAAATACTATAAAAATGGATTTGTATACAAAGAAAAAGTTGATAATGAAGTGTATAATTTTTTCTTCGTATTATCGATTAAAACGGGGAGTAATTTATATGACCTATTTCACAAATATGAAAATTTCCCTATGCAAGATCCTATTTCTTTTAATTTGTATAGTTGTTCACAATCGTATTCGGGAACACGAGCATATTTAGATTATGCAAAAGATAAAGATCAAAATAATAAATTGCATTATAAGTTATATTTTGCAAGTAATGAGTTCGCATCCTTATCTTTTCTTAATGAAGTTGAAGATATCTGTTTGAATTTTCATTCTGCAGAAGGTAATTCAGATGAGGAAGTTATTTATAACTCAAATACTATTATTGTTGAAGCTAAAGAGATTGAGAATATCCTAGAAGAGCTAGGAATTTATCACGGTCCTTTAGATTTAGAACTGATTCCATTACCATGATTCTTCGTTTTAGATGAAACAGATATTAAAATTAGTGATTTTAGCTCTGGTAACTCTTGGATGTTCTCCAAAAGAGTATACAGCTAATGTATTTCTAGAAGAAGACACTCCTATGTATATTCTTGAAAAAGATGAGTTAACTGAAAACGAGAGGTCTACTCTTTATTCTTTAGATGAAACTTATTATTATTATAATGATGTAGATGATCTAAAAATAGAGGTTGATAATGATGTTTATAATTTTTATATAGTTATACCAATCAAGACAAAAGATAATTTATATGAAGCATTTCATCAAGGATCAAGGGGTGTTGTGGGCTCTTTAGCATGGGAAAGTTGCCTAGAATCTAGTGTGTCAGGGTTTACTCTATTGTACGATACCATTCAGGATGAAAGTGGATATTATCACTATAAGCTATATTCAAGAAGTAATGCATCTGCTTCTGTAGGCATTTTAAATTCAATTGATGACTTATGTATTTTTGTAGATGTATCACTTGGTGGAATAGAAGAACAGTATGCATATACGTCAAATATATTAAAAATCAGTGGAGAAAAATTGGAATTTATTTTAGATGAGAGAGGGATCTACCACGGCCCTTTAGATTTAAACAGCACCCAATAGGAAACGATGAACTTATTAAAAGTAGTAGTTATTTTATTGTTTCTCTCTTTAAACGCTTATGGACACGAGTGCAAATGCGAACATGAAGAAGCAGTAAAAATAGATGAAAAAGAGAGCGAATACACTTTTGCAGTAGGTGTAGGTTTTATCGGTCTGAACTTCTGGGTTCATAAAAATAACTTTGATTATGGACTAGGCTACATGAGTGGTCAACCGATGGGTGTGACTTCAGTTTTTGAGGTGATGACTTTTTTTGTGAATTATCACTTTGATGAGGAGATAGAAGGATGGTACATCCCTTTTTCAGTGGGCGGCGTAGTGAATCTTATGGATCCATACAACGAGGCACATGAAGATGATTTTACAGGTGTTGGAATAGGATCTGGGATAGGGTATAAATGGGATTTTGGTCTTTTGTATTTAGATGCAAGAGCGAAACTCTTGATTAATACTACATATTCTCCCGTACTGCCGGCCGCCAATATATTTGTTGGTTTGAAATATTAGGAGAGAGTAATTAAATTATTATTAGTAGGGTTATTTTTAAGTATAAGTTTATTGGCAGATAGTTATTACCACAAAGGTAAACTCCAAGAACTGCATGAGAAAAAAGAGTTTGGCAATTATCTTCAGTATCAAAAAAATTCTCAAAGTGTTTACATCAACAACACTTTAATAGTAAAGTTTAAAAAAGATGTAGATTCTACTTCTCTGGTTCAAGATTACCCTTTGAGCGTCATTCAAAGTTATGGACGTGTAGTGATCTACTCTACACCAGATATTCATAATGTTCTCCCCCTATGTAAAAAGATTTATGAAAACGAATCAGTAGAGTATGTTCAACCCTCATTTGTAAAAAAGATAGCAAGTCACAACATCAGATTTGAAGAGCTTGGTGGGTCTGAAAAGAGGATGAACCGACGCATTCTCTCTCACTCTAATGAAAATACTAAGACTATGCTTGATGATGAAAACTCTATTAACTTCTACAAGTATTATGATGATGTGTTTCGTTATGAGGATGAAAGTTATTGGCATCTTTATAATAAGGGTGGTTTTATTTCTCAAGCTTTTTATCAAGGCGAGTACTATGATGTGCTTAGTCGTGAAGATATAGATACCAATGTACTAGAAGTCATAGATAGTGGCATCACTGGTAAAAACATCCGTATCGCAGTGGTGGATAGCTCATTTGAGATCTCTCACCCTGATCTTCGTTTCTCTTACACGTACAACTTCTTTAGAAACAACCGTGATGTGACCCCTGATAGTACGTCTGATTTTCATGGTACTTCAGTCGCAGGTGTTATTGGAGCCAATGCTGGAAATAACTACGGCATCATGGGCGTGGCACCTGATGCGTATATGATTGCTTTTAATGGTCTTTTTGAGATAGAAGAGGACTCTTTATTTACACAGAACTATGTGGGTATCTTTTATAAGGCACTAGAGCTAGATATTGATATTATCAACTGCTCATGGACAACAGTAGGTCTGATAGATGAGGCAAGTGAAGATGCTATTAATACCTTTGTAGCAGAAGGAAGAGATGGAAAGGGAGGTTTTGTGGTATTTAGCTCTGGAAATGAGGGCAGTACCTCTTTAAGCAGTGAAGCAGCACTATTAAGTGTGATTAGTGTGGGTTCAGTAGAAGTGAATGGGGCGAGAAGTTTGTACAGTAACTTTGGCCCCAAACTTGATCTGGTGGCTCCGAGTAACTTTGTGAGTTTAGATCTTAAAGGTGAAGATGGCTTTGAAGATAATGAGATGGGGTTTGTGGCAGGAACGAGTTTCTCTGCACCAATAGTCTCAGGTGTGTTGGCACTCATCTTAGAAGCAAACCCTACACTTACACATGATGAAGTCTTAAATATTCTCTACTCTACAACTAAAAAAGTGGGGGAGGGTGCCTATGACTTTGGTGATTTCACGTACGAATATGATTATAGTTTAGACGAGGAAGATAGGTTCAATATCCTCTACCCCAAATCAAAACAGAGCGGTTATGGCTTGATTGATGCTGAGCGCGCTGTTAAACAAGCGCTAGTACTTAATAAAGATGATGAAAACCTTAGCGCGCTAGAGAGTGAGAACTTTTTAGAGGATATTCACACAGGGTGGAACTTTGTTGGAACCCAGCGCGTTATCACTGATCTGAGTGTGTTTAATGAAGTAGAGATTGTCTGGTGTTATATAGATGCACAGTGGAAAGGCTATTCCGCTAATGACAGTTATCTGAAAGAGCTAAGAGAACAAGATAAAATCTTTTTGAGTGTTCCTCGTAATAGTGGTCTGTGGGTATATAAAAATGAAGAGTAGTTTTATTCTTCTTTGCTATATCTCTTTACTTTTTACAGCATGTAATAAAAAGAAGCAAAGCAGTGAAGATGAAAAGAATGTGACCATAGCCATCACTCATGAAGTTTTAATGGATGAAGAAAATAATCCTATTCCGAAAGTCTTGTATACTATTCCTAGTAGAGCATTTTAGTAAAATAGAAAGATGATCAAAGTTATCAAAACAAACACTAAATCCACACCTTTAGGACATTAGTTAATAGGTAAAAAATTAAAACTATAAATTTATATCAAAATTTAATGTGTCTTTATTATGAAACGAAACTCCTGAGACTCTCTTATAAGCGTAAATACTATATTCTCGCCAGCAGATATATAACCTAAAAGATTGAGTAACTCTTTAGAAGAAGAGAGTAGGGTAGAGTTTAGTTTTTTAAGACAGTCCCCCTTTTCAAGAAGCTCATTATTGAGGACCTCTGCAATCAATACACCTTCACAAGTATCACTATCTTCGACTAAAACACCTAATTTTGCGTGCTGAAAGAATCCATGCTCTTTTAAAACACTGGCTACGTGCAAACTTTTAAAAATATCAATTGAGAACCCAAATCCTTTATAAATACCACTGTTCATCCCAATCAGCTCGCCATCTTTATTGCACAGAGCTCCACCAGAGTTTCCATGATTAAGTCTGATATCTGATTCAATAAAAGATTCATATTTACTATGATAAATCCCACTGACGTTATAAGCAGAGACAAACCCTTGAGAGAGTGATTGATGTGTCTGAAATGGATATCCTACCGCGTAGACCTGATCTCCAATATCTGGAAGGGTAGTGGCTATTACTGCAGTAGGTAATTTTAAATTGTTAGTGAGATCAATTTTAAGTAGTGCGATATCTGTATCACTGTCTTGCGCAATAATTTTTACTTTAAGAGGCTGTTTGGAATTTTTGAGAAAGAGATGGATAGATGTAGCATCTTTAATGACATGCATATTGCTCAGTACATAACCATTCGAATCTAAGATAATTCCAGAACCAAGCGCGTGATCTTGGTTTTTAATTACTTCAATCTTTACAACAGGGTCTGCGCATCTGTTAACATCTATAATATCTGCATGTATATTTGAGAGTAAAAGAGCACAGAGTAGCACCAGTGTTTTCAAATTAGATTGCTACCTTCGTATTTTTAGAAGCCTCGAACTCTTCAAGCTCGATAATTCTAGTGCGTTCACTATCAAATATAACTGAAGCCTGGTTGGTAGTGAGATCATGTTTTTCTACCTTGGTACATAGACCTAACCATAAGGCATGTAGACTTTGAATATTCATATTATTTTTAGATCTTGAGACAATACCTTCCCAGAGAGTTTTTTCATCGCCATGACAGTAATCAGTATTATATGGATCTATTGATTCTGCGGCTTGTAATAAGCCGAAAAGTAGAGTTAAAGTTAGAAAGTATTTCATGATTGTCCTAATAGTATATTATTTATTAAGAAAATTATAGTGAAATAATGTTAATTTATAATAAAAGAACCCCTGTAGCATTAGTTAATATTACTTAATAAAAGGATTAGTGTTTCCCTGACGTGAGGCAATACGTTTATTACGTTCTCTCTCCCATGAGTCAACAGGATCCTCTTTATTCCAGGCCTTAAACTTATTAAGCTCTTGTTTGGAGAGTTTCATCTGGTATTGCTTATTAAAATAGAGATAGGTGCGCGCTATATTTCCACGAATATCTTTTTTCACGCGTACGCGTTTGTCTTTAAAGAGAACCTGAAACTGGCATTGACCATATTGCTCAGGTGAGGCGAGGGTGAAATCAAATCTAAAGTTCTTTCTATCTGCGTTGAGTTCCCCAACAGCAGGATAGAGGTTATGCATATCAGCTTGCATAACTTTGTATTGCTTATTTACCTTAGTACAGCACTTACGTCCTTTAAAGGCTTTTCCTTTTGAATTAACACATTTGGAGTTGCCTTCTCTCCAGCAGCTAAAAGCACGACCAAAGTTTTCAGCAGGAATAAGATGCTCCCATTCTATACGATTGGCGCGTACATTTACCTTGCCTTTCTTTGTATAGGTATTACGAGGGGTATAACCACATGAACGCTTGTTAATCATGTTCTTTTTATCTTTATAGTTGTATTTACAATCACAGTAGATGGTACTTTGATGACCTACATAGATCTTACGTAACTCTTTTTTAGATTTTGAGAAAGAGGTGTTTTGAGAAAAGAGGAGTAGGGTGCTAAGGAGAGTTAAGATAAGAATTTTCAAATGGAGACCTTTATGATATTAAGAGATATTAGTTTATCATAGAATTATGTGGTTATAGATATTAGTGCCTTAAAATGCTCTTCAATATTGTCGTCAACCTCTTTAATAAGAGCATTCGCAAATTTTCCACCATAATAATTTGATTCATCCGCTTCAAGGGGCAGTTTGAAAAGGTTCCTATCATTTAAGTGAGATCCTAAAATATCGAAGAGTTCTTCTTCATTTTTAAATAAAAGCATGTTAAGCACACTATTAATACCAATGTTTACGTCGGCTTTAAGATACTCATGGTCACTAAGAGCAGTACGAACCTCTGTAGAGAGTAGACTCGCTTGAAGAAAGACAGCACTTTTCTTAGATATTTTTTGTTTTTTTCCCAACTGAAGATCTTTGATCTGCTCCTCAAAATGAAGCATATGCTTTTTAATTGCGTAGTAAATTTTTTTAGTATTGTCTACTAAGGTTATATCATCATGCTGCGAGAGCATAAAGAAGATAATATCAAGGATGGTATATTTACGCAGTAGTTCAAACTGCTTAAGATTTTTTTTACTGAGAGTTTGTATTATAGGAGACTCTTTATATGGCTTATATTTGAAATTATACTGTATCTAGTGCGAAGCTATGAATTGATATTTCATATTACGGACTTAAGAGGGAGTTTATTTATTTTTAGAAATCTTAAATTTGAAATAGAAGTGCTTGTAAAGATGTATTTCAGAGAGTTTAAAGTTCCAGATGTTGGATTCGAACCAGTGGACAAGGCATTAACAGTGTCCTACTCTACTGCTGAACTAATCCGGAATATTTATAAGTTCTAAATAGGTGTTAAGAGAGGCACTTACTTAAAATACTCATAAACAACAAAATCCCATAGAACAGAGGTTTAGCCCAATATATTGGGCTTTAAAACATTCGATTCGTTAAAAAATTGCTCCTTGGTACGTAGCATACAGAACAAATAACGTACAGTGTACGTTCATCAAGTAAATTAAATCATCAAAAATTTATTTCAATAATCTTAAATTAGTATATTCTGTATGCTATCATAGCATCTGTATTTCTTTAAAAGTATAAATAACTTCATTTAATATATCAGAATAAAATAAATTATTTTACACAAATATAAGTTATACTGTTTAGTACTATAATAAGGAATAAATAATGGAACCAATTACAACAGCTTTTCTAGGCAAAATATTATGGGATAATTTACTACAACCAGTTCTAGATAAAAGTAAAGAGCAGTATGCGCATAAACTATTAGAGAAAATAGAAAATACTTTATCCAGTGTACCTTTTAAAAAAGAACAAATTAAACTTATAGAAGCTGAACTAATTAATACAAACGAAAAAGTATTGAGTAGTGAAGTTCAATTTTTAGAATTTGTAAAAAATAACAAAAAAATTATAGAAATTTTAAATGAAGTAAATATTAGCACGCAAGATATCAAAATCAAAGTAGATAAAGGTGTCGGATACATAAATAATATGAATGGCAATATGAGCTTTTAACTATGGATAAATATAAGATTAAA
>JADGDM010000080.1 GCA_016744905.1 Sulfurimonadaceae bacterium
CTGGCGCCGAAAAATGCTTGCCTGCAAAGGATGTCTCATCATTAGCCCACAGCGCTTTCGCCAGTTGCAGATTGTCCTCTAACTGCTCAAAACGTTCTTTAATGATGGGATGTTCAGAACCATCTGCTTGCATCCGAACGATAGAGAGGATCAGTTGAAGATTATTTTTTGTACGGTGATGAAGCTCTTTTAAAAGAACTTTTTTATCTTCTAATGCGCTACTAATAAGCTTTGTTTGTGCCGTAATCTCCTTAGAAATAATCACTTCTCTCTCTTGTGATTCTTTCAACATCATCACATCTAAACGCTCTTTTTGCGTACGTAATATACTGTAACGATCTGTAAATGCTAAGGAGAGTAAAATTGCTTCCAATGCCGTTACTATCATAATAAAGCTTGGTAGATAATACATAACAGATATAAGGCCTAAGGCGTCTAATATCATCATCAGAAATCCGAGTACCAAAAAGCTCCAAGCCACAACAAAAAAACGTGCTTGTTTACAACCACTACGGTAAATATAAATCGCACTAAAAAGGTTATAGACAATAAAAACAAGACCCGTTAACACAGGAATTTCAGGAAGATAGAGCCATGAAGATCCAAACAGTGGTATTTCTATTAGTGCAATAATAATAATTAACTTGTACATTTTATCAATACGTCCATAACGTGCCGTCTTTAAAAACGTAATGGCAAAAAGAGAAGCAAAAATAATCATAAGATTAACTTTAAACACCACGATACTATTATCAAAAGCAACAAAATCTGCACTAAAAAGTAGTGGAGTGACCCCCAAGTAAGTGATTTGTTGATAGATTAATGCAACTAGGTATAGGGCGTAAACACCATAAGTTTTGTCTTGTAAAAAAACTGATAAAAAGAGATTGGTAATAAATAAAGAGATGATAATACCTAGAAATACCGCTACCATCAAGATTTTATTTTGACTACTTTTGGCAAAATTTAGCTCATTTTTGAGACACAAACTAAATTGAAGTGCCGTTGCTCTATTTTCAACTCTTAATCGATATTTATGTACACTGTTCGCAGCCAATTCTAGCTTAAAAGAGGGGTTGAGATTACTCTGTGTATGTGGAAAGTTCAAGATTCCAATATGCTCTATTAATAGACTACTCTTTGCATCATAAAGTTTGATAGATTCTAAAAGTGGATTGTCTAAAACAAGACGTTTATTCAAAACTGATGACGTTGTGTTTCTCAATTCAAACTCTAACCAAACCACGGTATTATCGGAAAAGCCTAAGTTGATATGTTCACTATTATAGGGTTTTAACTCTGCCTCATTTATTCCCAGCATCGAGTATTTTAATATATTTCGGTTTTCACTTGATGCATCAATTTCTATCACTTTAGCATTAAGTAAAGTAAACATAAATAAAAGGAGAAGAAGTGTTTTAAACATCTATATAGACTCTTTACTCAGTGTAATCATAAAACCTTTACGTGTTTCAGAACAGAGTTGGACATTACCCCCATGCGCTTGAGCAATCTGGCGCGCTAGAACCAAACCAAGACCATTTCCTTTTTCTTTGGTGCTTTTAAACGCTTCAAAAAGTTCCTCTTTATTATCAATAGGCACCCCTGAATCATAAATTTTAAAAATATGGTGTGTGTCACTACTCTCGTATACAAATTCAATCACACCCTCATCTTCATCATCAAGTTCAATCGCATCAATAGCATTAAAGATAAAGTTTGTAAAAAGCATCACAAGCAGTTCTTTATCAGCATAGAGTATAAAGTCATTTTCAAGTAGCTTTATCTGAATCTCTTTGCCATACGCATAGTAAGAGAGTGCCGTACTCAACTCTTCTTGGATACTGCTCCAACGTAAAGGTTCTTGAACAGCTTTAACCCCTTTAGAGAACATCAAGGTCGCTTTGATAATACGTTCGATTCGATAGATAGACTTCTGTATCTCATCAACAATTTCTACATTTTCAGGAATAACTCTGTTTTTAAGCGTAGAAGTAAGCAGTGAAATAGAACCGATGGGATTGCGAATTTCATGTGCAAGGTGCGCCGCCATCTGTCCCATCGTGGCCAAATTTTCTTTACGCTTTTGTTCTGTAATATCTGTGGCAGAGATAAGCTGTTTATCTTTATAGTGTGAACTTTTAATCAGATAAGAACTGTTTTCAAATTGTACTTCATAGTCATTATTCTCTCTATCAAGTACTTCTAAAAGATGAGACAGTCCGTCCGCTCTAGAGTTTTGTAAAAAGACTTTTCCATCTTCATTTAAAACCCAAATAGCATTGGGTAAAAATTCAACCACATTTTCAACCGTATCTTGAAGCGAACTGTAGGAAGTACGCAGAGCAATATACTCTTCTTCTACCTTATACGTCTGTTCAATTAAAAGCTTAAGCTCTTCGGGAGTTACACTATTATCAGCCATGTTTAGCCATTATCTTTACCCAGTTGAAGGAGAATTAAAAAAAGATCATAGGCATCATCTTTTCCACACAACTCCCTTATAGAGTGCATCGCATACGTAGGCAATCCAATATCAATAGCCAATAATCCTAACCGTGTCGCCGTAATCGGACCGATAGTTGAGCCACACCCCATATCTCCACGTGTCACAAAGTCTTGTAGTTCTACCTCAGCGCGTGAGGCTGCTACTTTAAAGCGTGCTACGGTTGTTGAGTTTGAGGTGTAACGTTGGTTGGCATTGGTTTTAATAACCACACCTTGATTAATTTTCGGTGCGTGCTCTGGCTCATGTTTTGAAGCATAATTTGGATGGATGGCATGCGCATTATCTGCTGAGATCAACAATGACTTAGCGATGAGTTTGGAAAAGGCTTCATAACTCCCGCTCAGTCGTCTAAGTGTGCTCTCTAAAAATGATCCTGCCGCCCCACTTTGAGATTCACTCCCAACCTCTTCATGATCCGAACATACCATCATAAAAGGCTCATCTTTAGGCACACTCACCAGTGCCATCAATGCCACGTAACATGAGAGAAGATTGTCCAAGCGCGCTGAGGCGATGTAGTCACTTTTAACGCCTACATACGAAGCGCGCTGGACATCATAAAAATTCAACTCATGAGAGAGTATCGCTTCAGCGTCTTTGACACCCGCATTTGTGAGTTCTGATTTGATAAAAAAATCAAAATCAAAATCCTCATCTGAACAGATTAAGGGAACTATATCTGTCTGAGCATTGATACTTCTATTTTTATTGGCGTCACTATCAAGATGAATAGCCAGTGAAGGGATCACAGCAATCGCTTCATTTACATTGATCAGCGCGCTGGAAAGTTCGCCTGAAGTATTGGTGTAGTTGATACGTCCCGCTAAACCTAAGTCTCTATCAAACCAAGGGTTAAGTAACGCGCCACCATATTTTTCAACGCCAAGCTGTGTAGAGCCTTGAGACTTTACAACAGGTCGAGGTTTGAGTTTAAGGTTTGGCGAGTCGGTATGTGCGCCAACAATAGTATAGTTGTGCTCTCTTGTGTGATTAAAAGCGATAATACTAGAGTCATTTCTTATAACAAAGTAACGTTCATTCACTTCTAAATCCCAACTGTTCTCTTCTTGTAACTCTTTAAAACCCATATTTGAAAGCATTCCTTTCATGTTTTCGGTCACATGAAAAGGCGTTGGTGAAGCATTTAAAAACTCTAGTAGGCTTGCATTAAAATCATTTTTTGTCATTATTATTTTCTTCTCTTTTTTGTAAAATTATTTTTATTATCTCTTTGTTTCTTCCATAGCGCGCATAATAAAGGATATCTCTACTTTCATAGTCACTTAAATAGAGGTCACCACCAGCAGCCAACATGTAGTTAAATATCTTTAAATCCCCTACTTTTGCACTCAAATGAAAAGGAGTAATTCCATCTTCATCTGTAATATTGACATTATATCCCATCATAATAAGATAGTTCAGAGATTGCAAATCTTTGTTAATCACTGCTTCATGAAGCAAAACATAACGGGTCGGTTTGGTTGATATTTTATGTGCTTTCAGAAGAAGTTGAATAGTGTTCATGCGGTTTTTATCAATAGCCAACGCTAAAGGGGTATATCCCATATTGTTTTTGATATAGATGTTTGGCTTCGCTTTTAAAATTTCTTTTAAAATATTTAAACGTCCGATATAAACGGCAATATGAAGTGCGGTATTTCCATCATCATCAATCCCATCAATATCACAACCCTCTTCCCACAACAGATCAGTCACCTCTTCAATATCAACATGAACTACGGCGTCGTGTAAAAGCGTGCCATGAAGTGAGACTATTAAAAAAAGAACGGATAAAAACATCTTCATATCTCACCTCACAATAACTTATACCTACATTTTAGCACATTTTTGAGACTATCTTTTTATATTACTGTACTTGTTTTGTAATCCTCTGCGCCATGTCAACAGGATACTCTCTTTGTACACATAATCCTTCAGCGCGCTGACTTACCTCAGCTTCATCAAGATCAGTCACTGTAGAGAAGTTTCTTCTCCCCAAATGCTCTGAACTTAGATATCCAAGTTTCACCAACTGCGCTGTTATCGCATCTGCCATACTTAAGACGGAAGAGGCTTTAACTATCTCACAACGTGCATAATGTTCACCTTCAAAGGAGACGCCCGCAGCGCGCAGTGTCTCATCATCACCAGGAATCTGCTGCGCACCATACAGTGGTTTTGAGCCAACACTTGCTTTTTTAAAAGAGGGAATAAACTGAGCCAAATGCTCTATGGCGAGCTTGGTACGTTGTTGTGACTTACTAATGCTCCAATTTCGCTCTATTTTATCCAAGAGTTTTGATTGTAGTTTTGGATAGGCACTCTCTTGCGAGCTTTTAACCAAACCATCCTCAAACAGCGTAATCTCTTTTGTCATTGCATGAAGTTGAAAATAACCCCCAGGATATGGCGTAAACTGACCCATCCCTTGTGGTGTTCCACGCTCACCTAAAAATACTACCTCAGGCCACCGCTCATCTGTCTTATCCCAGTGACTGACATAGGCCGCTTTGAACTCAACTAAACGTTCTCTTTTTACGCCCAACATATCATCCAATGTGCCACTTTTAAATCCAGCAGCATTAATTAGAAAATCAAAACTCTCCTCTTTTTTCACCCCTTGATAGTTATATTCTAAGGAACAAATTTCACTATTTTTTCCGGGAAAAAGGGCATTAACTCTATGTTCTAAAAGTATCTGTACATTACTTTTTTTCTCCAATGCCAAAGCAGCCGTTGCCCCTAATCTAAAGATATTTAAACCATATTCTTGCACCAAAATAAGCGGAAATTTCAGCGTATCAAAATCTACATTTTTTGCTACACTCAACATCCACTTATCACAAGGTTTAGAAAGGTCACTCTCTTTATGCGCACGTAATAACTCCAACTCAGCGCGCTCATAAACTTTAAAATACTCAGAAACAGGGCCTAAAACCTTATTTGATGGGTTTTCTTCAACTAAGCTCTCATACTCTTGCGTTAAAAGGGCTAATCGTCTAAAAAGGTCTTGAGGTTTTCCTGAATCACTTACCGGCACGGCGATAACAGTAGGACGATAATCCACCGCATCAGGATAAAAACGTACCAGATCTATAGACTCTTTAAGTAAGGTCACACACTGTTCATCAGAGATCTCACGGTAGAGATTTCCCCCGGCGTGAAGATGACAGATAGGAGGACCATTGACCAAGCTCACCCCTTTTTCAAAGAGTGTCACATCCAGACCAAGTTCACTTAAATACAAACTGATAGAAGAACCTGCTATCCCTCCACCAACAACGGCTATTTTTCTAGGACTCATGCGCCAATAGTCCTACAATATCTGAAAAATCATCTACTACAAAAGTAGGTTTGTAAAGACCAATATCTTCACCATAGTTATAGCCATACGTCACACCAATACTTTGCATTTGTGCAGCATTGGCAGCTATAATATCATTTTTAGAATCCCCAATCATCAGCGTCTTTTCAATAGAGACTGAAAGTTTTTCACAAACATAATTCAATGGCAGTGGATCAGGTTTTTTTCGCTCTAATGTATCTCCACCAAGATTCAGTTCAAAGTAACCTTCTAAGTCTAAACCTTTTAAAATAGGCTCTATAAAATCAAATGGTTTGTTCGTCACAATCGCCATACGGTAATTTTGCTCTTTTAATATTTTAAGTGTGCGCACTACCTTGGGATAAAGCACTGTTTTTATACAAACATTCTCTGCATAAAATTTTAAAAATATATCCAATGCCTTTTCAAACAGCACCTCATCAATATTGTCATCAATTTGCGCACTACCACTCAGTCCACGTCTGACCAAGGTCTGCGCACCATTACCCACCCATGAACGAATGGTATTTTCATCAAAAGGTGCTCGTCCAATGGACTTTAACATATAGTTTACCGACAAGGCCAAGTCTGGTGCGCTGTCAATTAAAGTTCCATCAAAATCAAAAATAATAAGTTCTTTATTACTGAGTTTCAAAATCTTTATCCTTGATATTTATTATCATACAAGATTATATCAATTTTAAAATTAATAATTCTTTTGTTACAATTCACTCTATCAAAAATTAGGAGGTATTATGAAAATGATGAAGAGACATACTAATGCCATCACTATTTTTCTACGCTCTTGGCAATTCTAAACTACTTTTAACACTCCAATAAAAAAATAATTTACATTTAAAACAACACTATAGGAATAACTATGAAATTAGAATTACAAGAGATTTTAGTGACAGGACGTACTTTTGATGAGTACATGGCATTTTTTGATTTACAAACAAAGGACTTACTTTGGCAAGAGGGTTCTCGACTGTCCTAGTGGCGTCAGCTCATTTGTTCAAGAAGCCTGTAAAAAAGGTATCGATGCTCACGGCAATGACATCATCTATCAGTTTGACAAAGACGCCATCGTTGAGCGCGCACAGCAAAGTATAGAGAAAATTTATGAAAACACTGCATGGATGAATGGTTTTAACTTTGACTTTTATGGCGATATTCAAAATCATAAAAGACATAGAGAGCAAGCATTTAAGGGGTTTGATAAACACTACAGCGCGCAGAGATATTCAAACCATACCCTGCCCGTCTTAGATTATCCAGACCAGAGTTTTGATCTAATTTTATCCTCTCATCTTCTTTTTGTTTATGATGATAGATTTACGTATGAGTTTCATCTTCAAGCGATTCAAGAGATGTTGCGCGTCGCCAAAAAAGTACAAATTTTTCCACTCATCAACTTTCAAAACCCTCATGAGAAAAAAGAGAAAAACTTCTCTCCGTATGTTTACAGACTGTTAGATGATTTGAAAGAGTACAAAATAAATATCGAGAAAGTAAACTTTGAGTTTCAATTACGCGGAAACTATCAGATGGTGATAAACAATTGAGTATATAATAAAATTTAAAGTCAATATCTTGTAATATCACACAACAAATTAAAAGGTTAATTATGAACAAAATATATCCATTTTTATTGGCAGCGTCTTTGGTTGCTACGCTTAATGCAGATCAAGCAAGTGAATGGCAACAGTTTCAATCACAACAAGCGATGCAAGGTTTAGATGCTGAGTTTGAAGATGAGAAGCCTGCCCCTGTAGTAAAAACCGTTGTGAAAGAAAAGGTAGTTTATAAAGACCGTCCTGTAGAAGTTGAAAAAGTAGTTTACAAAGACAGAGTCGTTGAAAAAGTGGTTTATCGTGACCGCCCAGCAGCAGAAGTCGCACCAAAAACACAAGAAACGACTATTCCAGGTCGTAAATACAATCAACTCTTTTTAAATGTCTCTGTGCCTAATGATGCCAATTTTGTAAATGACTATGTTAAGGTTTCAAATCGTACAGGAAGCTTTGATTGGAGTAAATTAAAAGAAGCGATGCATAGCGCGCCAGGTGGATATTCAAATGGAACTATTGTCGTTAGTGGCATGATAGAGATTCCAGCAAGTATTAATGCTCAAGATATCATCATCAAACCTATTGGTTACCGCACGGGTAACATTAAGATTGCAGGACTGACATGGAACTCTACTGAGTTAAATTTACCAAATGCCTATATCCAAAGCCGTTCAATACCTTTTAGCTATAAGTATAGTGGCAGAACAACAGGTATTGCGGCTGTAGTCAATCAACAACTTTCATCAATCAACTTTGTTATCAGTAACAAACCTACGCAACGTGGAGAAAAAAAGAACTTCGTTGCTACAAAAATATTTATTCAAGAATAAACGATTCAAGCATATTCATAGTCTCACATAATTTTGTGGGACTGTGTTCAAGTAGACTCTCTTTTGAATTATATCCCCATGCCACAGCAACACAAGACATTTCAGCACTTTTAGACGCCTCAATATCACGTATTTCATCACCAATATAAAGAAATTTTTCATCTTTAAAACTATCTTTAGCCTGCATCATTTTTTTAATTTTTAAAAGCTTTGACTTTTTTCCCAACATCGAAATACCACACTCATAGTGTGCAATAAAATCTATGCCATGATCTTGCATAACCGTTTTGATATTCTCTTCAGAGTTAGAGCTTAAGATAATTATTTGAATATCTTCTTTTTCTAAAACATTAAGCATCTTAACAACACCTTCAAATAATTTAACATGTTCTATCTTTTTATTCATCTCTTTTCTAAAGGAGCGTAAGAGAAAAGGAACCTTATATTGACGCAAAGAGAGATAAGATAAAACATCAGAAAAGCTAAGAAATTTTAACTTCTCAATTTCATCTACTTCAACACTGTTATATCTATAAATAGGTGCCAGTTTATTTAATATCTCAATAAACAACCCAAAAGTATCCGCTAAGGTTCCATCAAAATCAAAAATAGCGTACTTTATAACCAATACCTTGGATAGTGTCTCTTAGGATTAGAAGAGAGATTATTAATAAACAGCGCAACCAATAGTAAAATAACAACGCCAATGGCAATAGGCATGACAACAAAGCTGTAACCTGCTTCATGAACCCGTTCACTTCCAATAACTGCAATCAGCGCCGTTGCTCCACCAGGAGGATGAAGAGTGCGTGTGTAGTGCATGAGAATTGTTGAGAGTGAAACGGCCAGCGCGCTGAGCACCATAACATCAAAGTTTAAGTACTTGTAGACACTCACCCCAACAAGTGCGGAGATTATATGTCCTCCAACAAGGTTACGCGGTTGAGAGAACTCTGCTTGTGGTGCACCATAGATAAGTACCGCAGAGGCACCAAATGAGCCCACCAAAAAAAGTGTATTTTGAGTATCACCGTAGAGAAATTGATTGATAACTGAGATGAGATAGATACCTATAAAAGCAC
Source organism: Sulfurimonadaceae bacterium (assembly GCA_016744905.1). Taxonomy (GTDB): domain Bacteria; phylum Campylobacterota; class Campylobacteria; order Campylobacterales; family Sulfurimonadaceae; genus BB10. Next base: position 9,318 of record JADGDM010000080.1, read on the forward strand.
CTATAAAAGACCAAAGTATCTTTGAAAATGGTTTACGAATTGGACTTTTTTCACCACCACGCATCTTATTAAAATATATTTTTAGTAACTTATTCATAAAGCTTATAATACATGATAAAGTTTAAAACACCGTTCTCCTTAAAGCGAACCAAGTAAAAATAGAAACTTTTGTAATATTAATATCTTTATAAAATAGCTTAGATATAATACCTGCACATTTAGGCTAACTAATTAAAATAAAGGAGTTATTCATGAGCTATGTAGAACAATTCAAAAAGAATGTACAAAGACTAAGAGATGAGCGCGAAGCATTTGATGTTGCTAAGGCAGCAGAAGAAAAAGCGGCTAAAGCAGCAAAAGCAGCAGCAAAATAAATTCTATTTGTCCTCTTCTATGAGGACATTTCCTACACTTAATTTTTACTATCTTCTCTCTTAGCATCTCTTAACATTTTATAGTAGTATCCCAAACCAATAAACATTAATGTTGTTCCAAGTAGTAGATAAAACGCAGATAACATTTGTGTGTAGTCTTCTAGGGCTACTTTAAATACCACCATCAAAGTCTCGATAGCCAGCGCGATAACTATGGATATCAAAAACTTTCCAAGGATTTGATACTGTTTATCCTCTGCATGTTCAAAAGAGTGAAACAAGACCTCATTTTCATAAATCTGTTTGGCCAAGTCAAATATTGCCAGACCTAAGGTGATGGCGATGATTGACTTAAAGATACTTTGTAAAAAATTTGTTGCATCAAAGATAAATAGTATCGAAACAAATTTATATCCACCATAAGCAATCAACATCAAAGAGACAATCGCAAGAAAAAGAGAGCCTATTGAATAGACCCCTTTTTTAAACTTCTCATATTGGGTGTTGTATTCTATCAGTCTCAAATGTTCTAAAAGTAAGATAAGGTTAATATCAAATACCTTATATTTTTCACCTTCTAAAACAACCACTGAGATACTTGCCTTTCCTGTACGATAGTGTATATAGGGGTTTGAGGTATACATCGAGTTTTCATCTAGGTTTAACTTCAGAAAGTAATGACTTTTATCACTGTTAATTCCATCAACATCTTTTTCTCGACGACAGACAATAGGACTGATCTGTTTAAAGTCATTATCTACCTCATACATCAACTGTATAAAATTGTATTTTTTTAAGATAGACTCTGAGCTTTCAAGATAAGAACTTGGCAAGCTGTTCACCAAAGTAGAGATAAAATTATCGATTGTAATTTTATTTTTTTTGTAGATATTGATAACTTCTTTCATCGAAAGACCACCTTTAAATATTATAATGATAATCATACAATGTTAAATCATTTGAAGCAAGTTATGAGAAGATTTTAACTGGTAAATCAATTACCAGTTAAAAGGTCAGTAGATTTAGTTTTTAATACAACGTACACTCATACCGGTCGCTCTACCATTATCTTGCCACGCAAGAGATCCACCAATTGATAAATCACGACTCATATTTGTTGAAGGCGTTGCCGTCCAATAATAGGCATCAGTACCCATTATTGACCCATCTTGAGCCGAGCGTAGTTTACTTGATCCCGGTAGTTTCAAAAAGCTGTTAAATGCATCTGATTTAGACGCCATACCAGCGCCTGAAGTTTCAGCCGTCATTTCTACTTCAGTAGGAACTCTATACCCTGTTGGACAAACTGAACTTCCATCAATTGCGCTCCAATTAGTTGCTCTTAATGCACCATTATCATCTATACCTGAATTGACCCAATCATATGGATGTCCAGAGTTTGCAATAAAAAGATTACCCACATTAACTAGGATATTTGATGTTCCACCCGTAGGAGATGAGGTGTTATCCTCATGTCCATCTGCTTCTCTTCCCCATTGATAGTAGTCTCCATAACAGTCGATATCATCGGTTGATGTACAGGCCTGACTTGCACCAAGATTTCTATCTAGCCAAGTTTTCCCTGTACCATTGCTAGAATCTACCGCTCCATAAATCACACCATTATGAATGATAGTATCCGCAGTACACAAATAACTGGTGTCTGTTACTTCACTCTCTTCTAAAATATCATTTGAATTAAGGTCTTTACCACTTTTCATCTCAATACAAGCATTAGCACCCGATCCAATCGTTGATGAAGAGATAAGAGAGTCAAGCCCTTGCGAACCTGTTGAACCAGTGTCGCCTTTTGCTCCTGTCGCTCCCACTGCACCCGTTGAACCAGTGTCGCCTTTTGCTCCTGTCTCTCCCACTGCACCCGTTGAACCAGTGTCACCTGTTGTTCCAGAAATTCCATTACAAACATAATTCGTTGTCATAATTTCTGGAATATCTAGAGTAGAGTTTGAATCAATATCTATGCCTGTATTAATTATTAATCCACCCGTTGGACAATTAGTATCCCCTACTGAAAGAGCAGTTGTAACAATCAAGACTTGAAGTCCATTTTCACCATTAATTCCATTTACACCACTCGTTCCATCTTCTCCACTGTCACCATTTGTACCATTTGTACCATGACAAACAACTTCTGTATTGGTTACTTCTGTAGAATCCAGTCTATTATTACCATTAGTATCTATTCCCATGTCTAACAGCACACCCCCATTAGGACATCTTTCATCATTGGCATCTAATACAGATCTTAAAACATACGTTGAGGAGCTTTTCTTACTCTCTTCTACAATAATATCATCAGGACTTGTATCACCACAAGCACTTATAAACATACTTAAAGTAACTGCATTTATCATCATTATATTTTTTGACAAAAACCTATTTTGTACACTTTTAGATTTAGCATCACCATTTTTTACGAACATAAAAAC
>JADGDM010000010.1 GCA_016744905.1 Sulfurimonadaceae bacterium
GTTATAAAAGTAGGTAGTGCAGTTTTAACCCATAAAAATAATATTGCAAAAGAGAGAATGTTAAACCTTGTCCGTCTGATTTCAACACTTAGAGAAAGATATGATGTTGTTTTAGTGACTTCGGGTGCTGTTGCAGCAGGATATTCAGCCTTAAAATTAGACAAAAGTAAGCAAATTGGTAAAAAAGCTATTGCGGCGGCTGGTCAACCTATATTGATGACCAGTTATAAAAAGAAGTTTGATATTTTTGAAATTGATACGGCTCAAATTCTTTTGACTGAAGATGATTTTGATTCAAGAAAAAGAACAAAAATGTTTCAAGAGATTATTGATGCGCATTTAGACAATGATATATTGGCAATTATCAATGAAAATGACATTACTTCAACCCCAGAACAACTTTTTGGAGACAATGATCAACTCTCAGCAACAGTGGCACATGCTATTAATGCTAATTTATTGATAATTCTTAGTGATATTGATGGCTATTATGATAAAAATCCTCAAGATCATGATGATGCACAAATTTATAAAGTGATGACTGAATTACCTGAGGGTGCTTTGAAAGATGATACAACCCCGAATAATGCATTTGCAACCGGTGGGATAGTAACAAAATTAAAAGCTGCTGACTTCATGATGAAGAATGGTAGAAAAATGTTTTTAACCAATGGATTTGATTTATCTGCTGTTGAATCATTTCTTATAGATGATAAACATACTTTGGGCACGCTTTTTGAAGCAAAATCTTAAGAGACAATTATTTTAACACGGATCAATATTACTCTCTTAAATTCATAATTTTGTGTTATTATCATCTTAAAAAAAGATGTTCATGAAAATACTCCACACTTCTGATTGGCACTTAGGTCAAAACTTCATGGGTAAAAGCCGTGAAGAAGAGCATCAAGCTTTCTTGTCATGGTTGTCTGAGACAATTATCTTTGAAAAAATTACTGTTTTGATTGTGGCAGGGGATATCTTTGATACGGGGACACCACCGAATTACGCACTTGAACTCTATTACAATTTTTTAACCAAACTCTCCTTATCAGCATGTGAAAATATTATTATCACTGCTGGAAATCATGACTCTATAGCCACCCTTAAAGCCCCAAAACAGCTATTAAAAGCACTCAATGTTCATGTTGTTAGTAGTGTGGATGAAGATGAGTTGGTTCCTATTTATGAAGAGGAACAACTTGTCTCGGTTGTCTGTGCTGTTCCTTTTTTACGTGATGCTATGGTACGTAAAGCGCAGTCATCTGAAACCTCAACAGATAAAGAAAATGCCTTAAGTGAAGGTATTAAAGAACATTATAAAAATATTTATGAAGAAGCAAAGTTTTTATGCTCAGGTGAGAATATCCCCATTATTGCCACTGGGCATCTGACGACGGTTGGCAGTAAGACAAGTGAAAGTGAACGTGAGATTTATATTGGGGGAACGCTTGATATTGACAGTGCGTTTTTAGGAAAATATTTTGATTATGTGGCATTGGGTCATTTACATATCAACCAAAAAGTGGGCTGTAATCATGTGCGTTATAGTGGCTCACCTTTGCCTCTTAGTTTTAGCGAAGCGCACTCGGTTAAAAAAGTAAATATTATTGATTTTTATGATGGGATACTGAATGTGGTAGAGAAAGAGATACCTCTTAACCGACCTCTTTTAGTCTTACGTGGAGATTTGGAAAATATTTTAGTCTCTTTAGAAAAGATAAGCAATAAAAGCACATGGATAGAAGTACATCTCAAAGATGAAAATCCATTTTTTGCCAATCAAAGTGTACGTGAGCGCGCTAGTGAATTAGAGTTGAACCTTTTAGCAGTGAAAATTGAGCGAAAAGAGCAAGCCTTACAAGCCAAAGAGTTAGAGGTTATTAGCTTAGATGAGTTAACTCCTTTGGAGGTGTTTGAACAGCGACTTGATCAAGATGAGTTAGAGAGCAGTGAATTAAAAGAAGCCTTGATTTTAAACTTCAAAAAGATAATGGATGAGGTAGCGCACAGATGAAGATACATTCACTTAAAGCACTTAATATTAACTCTCTAAAGGGTGAAATCTCTGTTGACTTTGAAGCATTGACAAAAGAGAGTGCACTTTTCGCAATTACGGGACCAACGGGTTCAGGAAAAAGTACACTGCTTGACATTATCTCTTGTGCACTTTATGGAAGAACGGCACGTCTTAAAAATCCCAATGACCTGATGTCACGTCATAGTGGTGAGGCATATTGTGAGGTGGAATTTGAGATTAAGGGAAAAGTATATCGCTCTTCTTGGTCTCAAAAAAGAGCGCGAAAAAAACATGATGGAAACTTTCAAAGTGCCAAAATGGAACTCTCAGATGTTGAGCGCGCTGAAGTTTTGATGACGGGTTCTAGAGAGGTTCCTAAATATATCGAAGAACTCTCTGGTTTGGATTTTGGGCGTTTTACCCAGTCGATGTTGTTGGCACAAGGGGGCTTTGATGCTTTTTTAAAAGCAGATGAGAAAGAACGGTCAGCACTATTAGAAAAGATAACAGGCACGCAGATATATGCAGAAATCTCAAAAGCAGTTTATGAAAAGTACAGCGCGCTGGATAAAGACATGGAGGCGGATAGACGTGTCTTAGATTCGATGACACTATTAGAAGATGAGGCGTTAGCTAAAAAAGAGCAGGAATTACGTGAATATATGGTTCAAAAGTTAAGTAGCGATAAAGGGCTTGAAGAGATTCATAATGCGCTGCAATGGAGAAGCACACTCGATGAGATGCAAAAAAACTTTGATAAACAAGTTTTACTTTTATCCGAAGCCACACTTTTAAAAGAGCAGAGCAGTAATGATTTTGAAAAGCTCTCTTTGGCCGAACGTGCGCTCAATGTTGAAGCTACATGGCGCGCTAAGACCTCACTAGTTAACTCTCTTTTGCTTGATAAAAAAAATCTACTGGGGCTTGAAGATGAACAAGTGCAGATGAATGAAGCATGGATAAAAGCCCAAGAACTTTCTACTTTTTCAAACATAAGCTTTGAGAAAGCCCGTGTGCATTTTGAAAAAGAGAATACAAAACTAAAAGCTTTGGCGACTGTTTTAACACAAAAAGAAGAGCGCTCTCTTAGTCGAAGAAATTTAGAAGAGCGTATTGAAAATAGAGAAACTATTTTAAAAAAGAGTGATTCAAATCTTGTACAATTAGAATCTTCTTATGAAAAACAAAGTAGTGAGATTGCTGAGATAAAATCATATTTAAACACACATGCAAAAGATGAAGACCTGTCAGAATCTTTAGGCTTGATAGAGCAGAACATCATCTACTATAGTGAATCCTTACTGAACAGCAGTAGTCTAAGTAGTACGCTAGAACAGCAGTCTATTCTGTTTGAAAGTGAAGCTAATACTTTTGAGTTACTTAAAAAAAATGTGGACACTTTGAAAACTGTTTATGAAGAAGCACAGGAACTGTACAACAAAGTTGATACCAGTGCGCAAGCGTTTGCCTTAGAAGAAGCAGTGTTAGAGAAAAAAGTAAGTGTGGATGAAAAAGCGCTTTTCAATTTTCAAAAACATCAAGAGATTCTTCTGAAAATCAAGAGTGAAGAGCAGTCTTTAATGATTGGTCGTATCGAGATGATAGCCAAGATAGAAATGAGCAAGCTCTCTTTGGCACATCTCGATGAGATGAAAAAACATATCCAAACATTGCGGGCGAAAAAAGAGCGTGAGCAGTTGATACAGAAGTATGAAGAGGATAGAACACACTTGATAGCGGGTGAAGCTTGTAGTCTGTGTGGTTCGTTAGAACATCCTTTTGTAGAGCATCAAAGTGAGATTCATTTGGATGCCACTACTTTTATGATTAATGAAGCGCTTGATATGTTGGCTATCAAAGAGAAAGATTTTCAAGTCATTGAAAACGGACTGAGTGTTCAAGAGAGTAAGTTAGAAAGTAGTGCTTTGGAGATAAAAAAACTTCAAGAAGAGCGTACGGTTTATCCTTTATCTACCCAGAGTGAAGTAGACTTGAAAGAAGATCTTGAAAATTCAAATACTGCGCTTCTTTCACTTAAAGAGAGACGACTCAAACAAGATCAACTTTTAAAAGCTTTGAGTTTAGCCAAAGAACAATTCAATAATGAAGAAAAACTCCTTGAAGCAAAGAGATTCTTAGTCCAAAAGTTAGAGAGTGAAAAAGTACAGAATCATAGTGCGCTGGAAACCTCAAACCTAAAAAGTGATGCTTATTTTAAAACGCTACAGGTATATGCCGAAAACTTTTCATTTTCACTAAATGATTTAGACTTGGCGCTAGAAGATTTAACTAAAAGAAAGGGATACTACTTAAAAACGCAATTATTGCTTAAAAGTAGTGAAGAGAAACTGGCGCTTTGTAGTGTGGACAAAAAAGAGAGTGAAACCACTATCAAAGCTTTGAGTGCTGAGATAGCGCGAGACAGAGAGAATTTGTCTAATATCATGACAGAGATAAAAGCCTTAGTCGAAGAGGGGATAAGGATACTCAACGTTGTGGACATTACACTTTATGAACGTGAGCTGGAACAAAACTATAAAGTGGCGCAAAGTAACCATCAAGAAGCACAGAATGCATTTCAAACTTTAGGTGTTCAACTAGAGGAGCGCGCTGAGGTAAAACGTGTTTTATCATTTCGTATTGATAAAGATGAAAGAGAGTGTTCTGCTTTAACACAGACCTTTATCGCGCTACTTCAAGAGAACAGTTTTAAAAATGAGGACGTCTTAAAAGATGCGCTTTTAGAGAGTGAAGTACGTGAGCTTTTACGTAAAAAGTGTGAAGCCATCGAGACGAAGTTTACACAAACACAGGCACTCTTTAAAGAGAGTGAGAAGCGATTAAAAGAGCACGCAGGGATGAACCTCAGTTTGAAACCGCTTAGTGATCTTGAAACTAAGGCAGCGCTTTTAAAACAAAAAAGTGACAGCTTTCAACACAGCGTGGGTGCGCTGAGTCAAGAACTTGAAATAAACAGTGAGAAAAGTGCGGAATCTAAGAGTAAGGTCTTAGACTTAGGGAAGAAAAAAGAGAACTTTCGTGTCTGGGTGAAACTGCAAGAGCTTATCGGTTCTGCAGATGGAACGAAGTTTAAAAAGTTTGCGCAAGGCATCACCCTAGATCAACTCATCACCCTTGCCAATCAACACCTAGAAGTTTTAAGTACGCGCTATACCCTTCTTAGAAGTGAAAACAAACTTTTAGAATTGGAAATAGTTGATGCCTACCAAGGCAATGTCGTTCGACCTGTTGGCACACTCTCCGGTGGAGAGAGTTTTATTGTGAGTCTGGCACTCGCTTTAGGTCTCTCAGAACTCTCTAGTCAAAAGATATCTATCGATTCTCTGTTTTTAGATGAAGGATTTGGTACGCTGGATGAGGAGAGCTTAGAGTTGGCACTCAATGCACTCAACCTCTTACAAAGTAGAGGAAAGATGATTGGGGTTATCTCTCACGTTGAAGCGCTTAAAGAACGTATTCCCTTACAAATTAAAATCAATCCTAATGGCGATGGAACCAGCAGTGTGGAGATGTGTTTATGAACCTCTCTAAGTCACTCTACACGAAGGGCATTCAGTGTGAAAAACTGCTTTGGATAACAAAATACAAAAAAGAACTTCTCAGCTCTCCTGATGCCAGCGCATTGGCACGTTTTGAAACAGGTAATGTGGTAGGTGATTTGGCGTGTGCACTTTTTCCAAACGGTCGTGAAGTTCCTTACACACCTACTGATTTTCAAAAGATGTTAGAGACCACAGCGCGCTGGATGGAAGAGGGATTAGAATACATCTATGAGGCAAGTTTCCTCCATGCGGGTATCTTGGTTTTGGTTGATGTTTTAAAGGTGACCCCTCAAGGTCTTGAGATCTATGAGGTGAAAAGTTCGACTTCACTCAAAGATATCTATCTTCATGATGTCTCTATCCAACACTACGTGCTCAGAGCGCTGGGCTTTAATATTGTGGGTGATTATCTGGTGCATATAGATAAAGAGTATATTTACTCTGGCGTGCTGGAGTTGGAGAAGCTTTTTAAGATTGTAGATGTTGGTGATGAGGTGGGCGCGCTACTGCCTGAGATTCCTACTAAATTGGCGTCTTTTGAGAACTGCCTAAATGACAAAGAAAATGAACCGGATATTGATATCGGATCACACTGTAACAAACCTTATGAATGTGAACTCAAAGCGTATTGTTGGCAAACACAGCACGCTATCCCTGAGTACTCGATGTTTAATATTTTTAATCTGGGTTCTAAGAAACAGCTTGAACTTTATGAAAAAGGTATTGTAGATATAAAAGATATCCCTGATGATTTTCCTATGACGGCACTTCAAAAGCAGAAAGTTGCAAACTACAAAGCAGAAGAAACATATATCGATAAGGCGGGCATTCAAAGCTTTTTAGAGACCTTGAACTATCCAATTTATCATCTGGATTTTGAGACTTTTCAGCAAGCGATTCCTGAGTTTGAGGGTTTGAGTCCTTATGTACAGATTCCTTTTCAGTACTCGCTACATATTGAGCGCGCTGATGGGACGCTGGAACATAAAGAGTTTTTAGCCAAAGAGGGAGAAGACCCCCGATTGACACTGGCAGAGCAGTTGGTTCAAGATATTCCTGAGGATGTTTGTGTTTTGGCGTACAACATGAGTTTTGAAAAAGGGGTCAATGCCAAACTTGCAGATCAGTTTCCGCATTTAACTGCCCATCTTTTGAAAATCAATGAAAATATAAAAGACCTTATGGTACCGTTTCAGAAAAAATATTATGTGACACCGTCGATGCAGGGGAGTTACTCTATAAAGTATGTCCTTCCTGCCTTGGTTCCCTCTATGGAAAATGCCTATCAAGAACTGAACGGTATTCAAAATGGAAGTGACGCCATGAATGCTTTTCCTGCACTCAGCGCGCTGGACGACGAAAAAAGATTAGCCACACGTAGCGCATTACGCGCGTACTGTAAGCTCGATACATTGGCGATGGTAAAAGTACTAGAAAAACTAAAAGAGGTTTGTGATGATTGATTATACAAAGAAAATTAGAAGTGATAGAGAAGTCTATCCGATAGAGGATATCAACTACTCCAGCGAAAGTGACCGAGGACGTATCATCTCTTCACCTGCTTTTAGACGTCTTCAAAAACGTACCCAAGTCTTTCCCCTTGAAATGAATGCCGCTGTACGTAGTCGTCTCACACATTCACTGGAAGTGCAACAGACCAGTCGTTATATTGCTAAAACTATCTTGGCGTCTATTAAAGAAAATGGCGAGACTGAGAAGTTTGGACTGAGCGGTTTAGAAGATGCTTTTATCTCCATTTGTGAGATGTCTGCACTGCTTCATGACATCGGAAATCCTCCTTTTGGTCACTTTGCGGAAGCGTCGATGAATCGATGGATTGCCAAAGAGATTCCTACTGTTTTTGAGAAGTTTGAAGAAGATGCGTTTAAAAGTATGTTGATTAAAGATTTGAGTAATTTTGATGGGAATGCACAGGCGATACGTATGGTTGAAAAACTACAACGTCTAAACCTCTCCTACACCCAAAGTGCCTCAGTTTTAAAATACACACGCGCCGCAGGAAGTTCCAAACCTTTAAAATCAGAACCACTCTCTTATGTCAAAAAGAAACCAGGATTTTACTACTCAGAAGAAGCCTTTGTAAAAAAAATGTGTAGCGCGCTGGGTATGGAAGAGGGACGTCGTTTTCCACTGACCTATATCATGGAAGCGGCGGATGATATCTCTTACCTGACGGCAGATATCGAAGATGCAGTTGATAAAGGTATCTTAACGTTAGAACGTATTTATGAACTGATCCAGATAGAGATCATGGCCGTTTATAAAGATGAGGTATTAGAAGAGACCTACCTTATGAAGTTGGTTGAAAAAGCCTACACCAATGCACGAAAAAATGAAAAACCCTATCAGTTTAATATGTTCCTCACTCTCCTGCGCGCTTGGCTCATCAATGATCTGGTAAAACATGTAAGTCACGTCTATCTTGAAAATCATCAAGCCATTTTTGACGGGGAATTTAACAGTGCGTTACTAGAATTTGAAAGTAACAGCAGCTACACAAAGGCAGTAAAAGCCTTACAAATACTCTCTATTAAACATATCTACGGAAACCACGAAGTAGAGACTTTAGAGCTAAAAGGTCACGCTATCTTAACAGGTTTACTCAATCATTACCGACCTGTTTTAGAGTTGGATAAAGAAGAAGTCAGCGCGCTGGTAGAAGAGAAAAGAGTAGACGATGTTATCGCTCAAAAACTCTTCCGTAGGCTCTCTAAAAAACATGTGGTCGCCTACTCCAAAAGTGTTGAGCTAATTGATGAGACTTTTTGTGAAGAGAAAAAATCTGTTTTAGAACTTTACTATAGAGTGAGACTTGTATTAGACTACATCAGTGGTATGACAGATGATTACGCATTACAAGAGTTTCAGACCTTGTCTGCGTTGTAGAAGATTAAAGTGAGTTCTTAGAACTCTTAATAAATAAATTCTTCTTGATTTTGATGATTATTTTGAGCGAAGTTTGTATTTTCTAAATAAATCACATGGTATCCAAACTGTGTTTTAATAGGATAATTTGAATACGTACCTATTTGCATATTAAATACTGCGGTTTCAAAACTTTTTACCATAACACCTTGAGCAAACCAACCTAAATCACCGCCAGTAGGGCCACTAGGTCCTGTGGAATACTCTTTCGCTAAACGAATAAAGGTCTCCCTTGGTACGGTAGACTTTGAGAGAGTATTTATAATCATGTACGCATCCGCTTCTGAATTTAATAAAATATGTCTTGCATGAACTTTTGCATTAGTAGGTATTGTGGATGCTGTTCTTTGATGATTTGAAGTCTGCGCTTGTACACATCCAGATATAAATATCGCTATAAAAAGGGGAAGAATTAGTGTGTATATTTTCATTTTATACCTCATTAGTATGTTAAGATTAATATAATATACAAAGATGTTACTTAAACTTTTATATATATCTATAATATGGGTCACCCGATCCACCACTTTAGAATTTTAGTGTGGTGTCGGCCAAAACTAGTGCACGAATATAAGTAGAAAAGTAATAAACTTTATTATTCTATTTTACAACTTCAGATCTTAGAGTTGAATCAATTGAAAAAGTTGCGCTAATTTTATAACTGGCTTGACTGTTTGAATCCAACATCTCTATATCAGTTACGGAACCTTCAATATGTAAAGTATCTCCTCTCAATTCTGCCAGTGAGATGTTTACCAAAAAATCACTGTATCGATGTAGTACAACATCTCCATCAGTAAAGAGTATCCAATCAGATGTGATATCACCTGCAGTTAATATTTGATTGGGAAATATAATCTCTAATTCAAACTTATTTGGATTTGGAGTTGTTTCAAAAAGGTTGACAGTTTCTATGGTTTCATAAGCGCCTAAAGCAGTCCTGTATTGATTAAAAGCAGGATCTAAAGTCTGTTTACCTGCATAATAGGTTGCTGTAGGATAATCTGACACAATTTGATAACTATAAAAAGTGTTGCTTATCTCACTGCTGTCCGCTATTTTTGTGACTGTTGTATTAACTTCTGCTGCTTTAATATGTGCTTTTGTATAGGTAGAGTATTGATAGGTAACGGTATCCCCATTATTTGAAAGTACATACTCTTTTGGAACATAAGTACTACCTCCTCCAGGAGAAGTTATTAACGCCAATGCCGCATCTCTATCTCTTGCACTGGCATAAATAATCATTGTGTCCGTGTTTGTTTGTACCGTAACAGTAAATTTTTGGCCACCCCCATTTGCTGTACCAAGGTATGTTAGGGTTATCTTTTGTGTGTCTTCAAAAGCATCTCCTTCTATGGTTAAGACATTATTTGTTATTGAATAGGTCTCTCCATCATCATAAGCACCATTTACATCTATACCAGTAAGTGTCAAGCTACTTGAAAATGTCATAGATTCTGGGTGACCATCATCAATACTATATAGCGTCTGTCCGACAAAATAATCATTGAGATTAAATGTTACAGTTGGCGTGCCAGCATTCGAATCAGTATCTGTTGAAGTGTCATCACAGGCTGAAAAACTTAAGAGCATGAATGCTACCAAGAGCAATTTAAAGTAATTTTTCATCATATATCCTTTGTCTATCTATATTTATCACTATTATAAAATAAAACCATTGTAAAACCATTGCAAAATGAAGACTTAGTTTAATAAAGAAAGCATAAGAAGATTTTAATGCATACTTTACAATTAAAGATGGTAACGCTCTTGATGACACATTTAATGAGCTACACGATATAAAAAGTTATATCACTCAAGAAGACTCTTTAAGCAAAGCTAATCAGTTCTTATCAGAACTAAAGGTAAGTATTGGAAGTTTAGAGGAGATGCCTTCTAGATGTAGAAAAAGTTACTATACACCAGAGACTAAGACTCATGACCTTATCTATAAAAAATATACTATCGTATTTAAAATCATTAAAGAGACCGTCCATATTTTGACTATTTTTAAACAGCGAAGTTATTGATTTCTTTATATTCTAATATTGGTCATCCGACCCAAATTTTTCGACTCCAATTTTTTAAAAGTGGAGATTCACTCACAGGGGTGTAATTTGGGGGTGTAATTTGGGGTGTAATTTGCGTTTTATTTTAGGTCTAGGCACTGTTTATCCTTTAACGATTTTTATACTCTTCATAGGTTTTTTGGTTGATTCTCTCTTGGCATTGTTTAACTTCAGTGGGTGGTTGATTTCGGCAGTTGCGTTGTGCCTCATTTTGTCCCGTCTCATACCCAGCCTTCGTACTACATCCTGAAAGATGGCTAGTAAAAAGAGTCAGTAAAATTACGAGTACTATTTTTTCTGTTTTCAATTTAAAATACTCCTATATAGTTTAACTATTATCTTAGCTCAAGTGAAATAACTAACTACTGAATATTGGAACTTGAGTAGCCTTAAAAGATATGGCTAAAGTGGATATATAGCGCGCTGCCTTCTCTACTTGTTCCATAGTCCATCATCATCACAGTGGAAAGATTCCAGGCGATGCGCATTCCTGCGCCGTAGGTGTATTTTATATTCTCAAAGTTTGTCTCTTGAACGGAATCAAAAACAGACCCTGCATCTATAAAGGGCACCAACATCACGTCAAAAGATTGCTCCATTAGGGTGGTTTGATAGACTTGAAATCTTGTCTCTATGTTGGCCAGTGTTTTGATGTCTGCGACAAAACGATCTTGTTGATATCCTCTTAGTGTTCTGTATCCGCCAAGACCATATTGATAAGCATCTTCGTAGCCGATCATATTTTTTCTATAAAAAGGGGTATCACCACTTTGGATACTGTATATCCAGCGTCCTGCAAATGTGACAAAATTTAGCTGATCTAGGGTGAGAAAGTTTTTAGTCGAAAAAGTGTATCTTTGATGTTCATAATCACTAGCAATTGCTTTGGAGTAAAACTCTAAGGTTAAGTCATGCGCACTACCATTTTTAGCATTGCTGGCATAATCACGTGAGTCATAGACCAGTGAAAACTTCAGTCCATTATCAAATCCACCAGCAAAACCAACAATAGCTTCTTCTTCATTATCATCATAAAGTTTTGAAGCAATATTTTTTGTATCATCAAGTTGGGCATTTTGATAATTTGTTATGTTGGCATGAGAGAGATTTAAGCCCATTGCAGCACGCATTATTCCACCAAAAAGATCATATTCAAGTTCTAATTCAAAGGAAGGGATCTCAAGGATATAACGGTTGTAAAAAGGAGAGTCTATACTTTTTAGATAGTTCTCTTGTTCGTGTGCATTGACAAATGTTTTACCATCAGGGGTATCCAAGTCATTTAAAGATGTAGAGGTTGTTCCAAAGTAGTGGGCTTGTGTGTTTTTTTCATAGATAAGGTTTGAGGTTACTTTAAAAAGTGTATCAGCAACGTAAGGGGCATCATAATGCAGGGCATATTTTGAAAAACCATTGGTTGTTTGAAAAAATTGCATGTAGACTCTGTGTTTATAGGGGACGTATTTAAAGGTGGTGTCCTCTTTTTTTCCATAGTCAAACCAAAACACACGCGCCCCATATCCAAAGCCTAAGTTTTCATCATAGTTAAACAGTGGAAGACCCGTATAATGTGCACCTTCTTGCTTCTTTGTGAGGCTCTCTTCACTCATGGTTGGTTTGTTTTGAAGAAGTTCAGATAGCTCTGCGCTGTAGGCAAAACTTATGACGAGCAGTAGAAATAGAAGTTGTTTCATTAAGTCCCGATATTGATGGTATATTATTAAAATATTATCATAATTATATGGCACTGTGTCATAAAAGATAAAATAATGATGAAATTTGGTCATAATTCGAGCAGAAATATAAAAGTAGGGCAGTATCTATGATTGTACTAGATTTTGAGACCAACAGTGGAAATGTTCAAGATGTTATTGAGGTAGCAGCGTGCAAAGTGCGTAAAGAAAATGGGCAATATATTGTTGTGGAGACTTTTCATCGTTATTATTATTCGCAGTATGAGGTAAACCCTTATGCGCTGGCTGTGCATAAACTCACCCCAGAGGCTATTGAAATCCTTCGTGAAGATAGCGATGAGGCTGAGTATGTGGAGTACTTTAAAGATGATGAAGACTTTATTGCCTTTGCGTCTGACTCTGAAACCTTAGTCGCACACAACATCAACTTTGAGTTACGTCATCTTAATGGATGTGTGGAGTTTGAAAATCATCTCTGCACCATGAAAGAGAATAAAAAAGCGGTTCAAGCGAAAAATATAAGAGGCAATCTAAAAAATCCAAAACTTATCGAAACTTGTCTGCACTATGGTATAGATTTTGATGAAGAGCAGTATCATAGCGCGCTGTATGATGTAGAGAAGACTATTGACATACTTAATTGTATGCCGTAGTATTCGAATTTCTAACTATTTTGGATTACAAACGGCAACAATACGGGTTTTAAATCCGATGTTTACATCACTCCACGTTTTACCCTTGTGCAGATCAAAACAGGCTTTATTGATTGAACTCAGCGCGCTGTGTGCTTGAAAGTCAAAAATATCGATAATACCGCTACCTTCTAAAAGACCATCAAAATAACTGAAGTTCATAGGGGTTGTTTTAGTGACGCCATTCATCGTAATCTCAACTTGAAAAATACCTGTTTTAGGTTTCCCTTTTTCACGTTTTCCTGCACTGTATCCCACAATCTTCGCCGTGATATTTTTTCCACTCATCTTTTCAAAAAAGAAACTCAGTAGCTTTGCATCACGAGCAGGGTGATTTGAGTTGACACTGGCGGTATCGATGTTGATAGATGAACCGACAAATATCTGTGTGAAGTTGGTACCACTTTTCTTTATAGCGGTGTAGCTTGTTTTATCAAATTTTCCACCAACACCTAGTTTGGCAGGGGTTTTATACGCTTTCCAGTTCACTTCGATGTTACCTGTTTGTGCAAGGGTACATGAACCGTTTGCTTTTGACATGGTGGCAGATGAGAGTGTGATGGTGAGCGCGAGGATAAGTAGTGTTTTGAACATAGAATTTCCTTGTTGGTTGATTTAAGTCTAGTTTTTTTCGTCTTCACTATGATAGACTTTTTGACTTAACTTTAGGGTTACTATTTGATTGCAGGAGTCTTTATGGGAAACGTTACAATGAAAAAAGTTTATTATACGCTCTTTTTTGTTCTTCTTAGTGTTTATGGACTCTCTTATCTTCTTCCCGCCAAAGATACACAGTTTCACTATAGTGACGCAGAACTTAGAGCGACGGCACTTGGTCGAAATATGAACAGTATCCCCTCTGAGTACTCTGAACTTTTAAAGTTGGTTGACAGTGAAGAGAACAGACTGTCAAAAGCAAAAATTGAATTGGGGCGTGAACTCTACTTTGAGAAGATGCTCTCTGGTGATAAACAAGTAAGTTGTAATACTTGTCATATGTTGAGTAAAGAGCCACAAGATAAAGAGCGTTATCTGAAGGCTTTACTCACAACGCCACATGCGCCAAAAAGTGACTGCCGTATCTGTCATGAAAAAGATGAAAGTGGCACAGACAGACAAGCCTTTGCTTTAAACAGTAGTGACAAACCCCACCCTTATTTGCTAAATACCCTCAGTACCCTCAACGCCGCATTGGCAAAATACCAAACTTGGGATGCGGGTATAGAGAGTATAGAAGATCAAGTGGGGCACTCTTTGATTGACTCTTTTGAGATGAATATTTCGGTGCAAAAACTCGAAAAACGTCTGCGCGCTGATAAAAATTATGCACTAAAATTTGAATTGGCTTTTAAAGATGATAATGAGACGGTGAGTTTGTCTAATGTCGAAAAAGCACTCGGGGCATATCTACGTACTTTAGTAACACGCAGTGCCTATGATGAGTTTTTAGATGGTAATGATTCTGCGATGAGTTCAAAAGCCAAAAAAGGTATGGCAAACTTTATTAACTTTGGATGTAAGGGTTGTCATACGGGTATCACAGTTGGTGGTCAAACCATTCAAAAGTTTCCAGTGCGTGATTACAACAGTATTATTGATATCACCAACTCTTTTAACGAGGTTTCACGTGGTCGGGAGGTTGGCACATTAGGTCTAAATATCGCCATGCGTCATAACTTTCCTTTTAAAAATGAGGGTGGATTTATGGGGATGAATGAGGAACAACTTTTTCGTGTGCCTATTTTGAGAAATGTCACCAAGACCTCCCCTTATTTTCACAATGGTGAGATTCAAAATATTCGTGAAGCAGTTTTTATTATGGCAAAACATCAGTTGGGAATGAACCTAAGTAATGAGCAAATAGATGAGATTGTGGAGTTTTTAAAAGCCTTAGAAGGTGATATCGTAGAGTATGAAATTCCTAAGGAGGTGAGACAATGAAAACAGTGCACATGAAGATCTATATAATTTTAATGTTTTTAAGTGGCGTACTTCAGATGAGTATCTTTAACCTTTCATGGGAATATTTTAGTATTATTCAAGCGATTCATATTGTGAGTTCAGCCTTTGTATCCTTTATCTTTTTGATACCCTATGTCAACAGACACACTTATGAATATATGATAGTGAAAAAAGCAAACTCTAAAAGTGGCATAATTTTAGGTCTTATTCTATTTTTAATTATTGGCAGTGGGGTTTATCTCTTTTTAGTCGGCAATAGAGGATCAGATATTTATGGCTTAATATCTTACTATACCCATCTCTATGGATCCTTTATTTTAATGCTGTTTTTATTTATCCACGTACGTCAAAAGATAGAAGCTAAAAATGCAACACTTGGGGTTCTGGCACTACTTCTAATCCTCAGCGCGCCAGACTCATTACAAGCCAGTGATAAAACAAGCTCAAAACTCTTCAACATAGAACTACAAGAGGGTGTGGATAGATATCATACCGAAGACTGGACGAACTCGACCAAGTGTAAGTCTTGTCATAGTGACATTTTTGATCAATGGGCGGATTCAAATCATCGACATCTTACTGAGTCAAATCCTTACTATATGGTCTTAGAAAACTTAGCAGCGGCAGATAAGGGAGAAGAATTTAGACAGTGGTGTATCGGTTGTCACAATCCCAGCGCGCTGAGTACTATGCAAGGACGAAGTACTCACGGCATGATTGCGAATGATATGCCAGATATGATTTTTGAAAAAGGTTCAAAACAGTTGGTGGATGATTTTGCGATTCATGGGAACTCTAAACTGGAACAAGGTGTTTCGTGTGTGACCTGTCATCGTATCACTAAAACTACTTCAATGGGAAACAGCTCTTATACCTTAGCCATAAAATCCAGAGAGAAATATGTTTATGAAGAACACAGTTTTGGTCTGCGTGCTTGGCTGGGTGAAAAGTTTATCAATGCCAACCCTGTAAAACATAAAGAGAGCTACTCAAACGAGATTTATAAAAGCAGTGCGTATTGTGCCTCGTGTCATGATGAGTTTTTACCTGAGAGTAAAAAAGAGATAGTGTCTACTTTTAAAGAGTGGGAAAAATCATCTTTTAATAATCCTGATGATAAAACAAAACACAAAAGCTGTATTGATTGTCATATGACCAACTTGGTGGATGGTGAATATACACCACTAGAAGGTCAGTCTACGGATGGTGGAGAAGTTAAAAAAGATATCAAAGTGCACTACTTTGCAGGAGGAAATCATTTTCTCTCAGGTCTTAAAAATCCCATCAATGAAGATCAAAGTCTACAACTGCTTCGTCGCTCTGCTGAGCTAGATGTGGCTTTAAATGCCAGCGCGCTAGAGGTTGGGGTTAAAAATGTGGGGGCAGGGCATCATCTGCCTACAGGAACCTCTGATTTTAGAGAGTTGTGGTTAGAGATTACACTTAAAGATGCAGATGGACGTGTCATCTTGGAGCGTGGAAAACTTAAAGCTGATGGAAACTTAGGGGAAGACGCCCGTCCTTATATGAAAGTCTTTGGTGATGAAAGTGGCGCACCGGTAGGTCTGTTTTTTTGGAGATATAAAAAACTCTTAAGTGATACGCGTATCGCAGCAGGGGAGAGAAGAATAGAGACGTATAAAATAGCAAATTTTGAGCGCTTGAAAAAGCCACTGAGTGTCGACGTTAAACTAAACTTTCGTATCTATCCTCAATGGGTGACTGATGTGGTACAAAATGCGTATCCACAACTGCCTTCACCACCAGTGGTGGTTTTAGAAACATTGAAAAAAGAGCTTTAACTATTGTGGATTTGAGAAAGTGATCTCAAAGACCACGCCATCATCTTGATTGTACGCTTGAAGAGTACCATTGTTATGATCTTCAATCATAATCTTTGACATGTACAGCCCCAGTCCCGTTCCATTTTTTTCATCCTTAGTACTAAAGTAAGGATCGAAAATTTTATCGATAACATCTGTTGGAATTCCACCACCGTTATCTTTAAGAACAATACTAAAGGTATCTGCTTCTCTTTTTGTTTCAATCAAAATTTGAGCGTTTTCTATCTCTGCATCGACAAAATTATCTTCTGAGTTTTTCAAGATATTTAAGATGACTTGTAAAATTTCATTGTGAAAAAGTGGCAGGGACTCATCTGTTTTAAAATCTTTTATGATGGATATATTTTTATCATTGAGTGAGGTTTGAACAATTTTTAGCGCTTTTTCTATAGGGGCATTAATGAGTGTCATCTCTGCATTTTTATTGGGCTTAAAGAAGTTTCTAAAGTCATCAATAGTCATAGATAAGATATGTACATATTCAGTAACATCTTTAACCTTGTTGTTAAGATAGATCAAAAAT
This sequence comes from Sulfurimonadaceae bacterium, assembly GCA_016744905.1. Taxonomy (GTDB): domain Bacteria; phylum Campylobacterota; class Campylobacteria; order Campylobacterales; family Sulfurimonadaceae; genus BB10. The sequence continues at coordinate 17,317 of JADGDM010000010.1, forward strand.
TTCTCACGCTCTTGCACATCATCTAAATCATACTCATTACTTAGAAGACTCAGTTCTACATCTATAGTCGCACTACTAATAGCACCAAGAGGCTGTCTCCACTGATGGGCAATCATACTGAGCATCTCACCCATCTGTGCCAAACGACTCTGTTGCTGGATGATTTTCTCTCTTTGATGTGTCTCTTCTATGGCTTCTTGAATCCTCTTCTCTAGGTTTTGATTGAGTTCATACAGTGCCAACTCGGTATTTTTACGATTGCTGATATCACGACTGATAACATGTAAAAGATTTTTTCCATCAACTTCGATTTTATTAATGGTGATTTCTGCCCAAAATTCCTCGCCATTGGCGCGTTTGTAGACCCACTCCAAATTATGTTGCCCTTCTTTAAGCGCAAGCAACATCATTTTTGAAGCTTTCTCACTACTGAGTGCACCATCTGGCTGATACTTAGGTGAGAGATCATCAGGATACATATCTAAAAGTGTATCACTGTCTCCACACTTTAACATGCGAACTAATGTCTTATTACACTTGATAAACTTTCCATCTTCGATGATCAAAATACCATCAGAAGAATTTTCAAATATATTTTCAAGAAATACTTTCTGTTCTAATAGTGCCTTTGATTGAGCATTTTTATTACGTTGTAAGGCATAAAGTACCACAGAGATAAGAATATATTCTAAATTGATGGCAAGCATATCCATATTGGTATAAGAGCTGTGTAGTTGCCCTAGATGATAGAGAATATTGGCACTGAGTAGGAGTGAGATATTAACATAGCTGATGATGCTGTAACGTTTAAGTGAATAGGCCACTACAGGAAACAGAAGTATCCACTCTAGCAGTAGCGTATCAATATCTGACCAGATTATAAAGTTGAGATTATGTAAGTAAAAGAAAAATACATAGAGTGTAGATGCGGTAAAAAAGTTAATTTTATTGAAATGAAAAAGTAAAAATAAGATGAAATAGACAGTGCTGACCCCAATGAGTGCCAAGGTAAAAGGAACTGAAATGGGATAAATATCAGGCAGTGCTAAAGTGGTAAATAATACTCCAAAGAGCATAAAGGACTTAAGGATTTTGTGATCAAAGGTACTGAGTTTGGTCATGGTTAATCTTTTAACATCAATATTCCGGCATTACGTCCCGTGGTTTGATTGTCTGCTCGGTATGAAAAGTAGGTGTCATTTTGACAAGCACTACAAATTTCTAAGCTCTCTATATTCTCTTTTTTAACGCCGAGCTGTTCAAGTTGGCTTAGGATGATGGAGGGCACGTTTAAGTATGTTTTTTCATCTCTAAACTCCAGCGCACTGGCATATTCAGTTTTTTCTATTGTCTTGGCTAAGTCTTCTCCTATTTCATAACAACAGACATGAATAGACGGACCTAAAACAATAACCAAGTTCTCTGCTTGAGAGTTAAAATGTGTATTCAATGCTTCAACGGTGTTTTTAACAATATTGTTAAGTGCACCTTCTCGTCCTGCATGAACAACAGCAATGGTTTTTTCTGTATCATCATAGATAAGAATTGGCACACAGTCTGCGGTCATGACCATAAGAGGTTTGTTTAAGATGTTGGTGATTAAGGCATCACACTCAGGAGGATTTTCAAAGTTGTCATTTTCACTCACCAAGTGTACTTTTGTCGAATGAATTTGTCTCATATGGACTAAATTTGCGGGATTGTAACGTAGAGGGCGCGCCAACATTCTGTGATTGCGTAAGACATCCTCTTCTTTGTCCCCTACATGAAAGGCAAGATTGTTACTCTCATAAGGTTTTTGACTTCTACCACCTTCACGTGTGGTGAAAACGGAGGTTAAGTTTGTATATTTACTTAATAAGTTTTGATGTTGATTCTTCATAAAGTTTATTATAGTAGAATTTGCTCAAGAGGAGCTAATGTGATTGAAAAACAGATGATGTCAATAAACTTAGATGGTAAAAGTGTAGAAGAGAAACGCCGTGAAATACGTCGCTATTTTAATAACTCTTCTCGTACTTTTGAAAAACTGTTTGAATGTTTTAGAGATGAGGATGTTTTTTATGAACAGCCAGAATCAACACGCCATCCTTTGATGTTTTACTTTGGTCACACGGCCGCTTTTTTTATTAATAAACTTATGGTTGCCAATGTTATAGATAAACGTATCAATGCTGAGTATGAAAATACCTTTGCAGTGGGCGTGGATGAGATGCGTTGGGATGACCTTGAGAAGATTCACTACAAGTGGCCCAGTGTAGATGAGGCAAAAGCGTATCGCGCTAAGGTGCGAAAACTGGTTGAAGAACTTATAGAAACGCTACCACTTACCCTTCCTATTAAACAAGAAGACCCGATGTGGATTATTTTGATGGGAATTGAGCATGAGCGTATTCACATTGAAACTTCAAGTGTCCTTCATCGTCAACTCCCTTTAGAGATGGCAAAACCACATAAAGACTTTCCTGTTTTTAGTGGAGATATTAGTGCACATCGTAATTCGATGGTGAGTATTGAGGGTAAAATAATCTCTCTTGGAAAAGATGAAAATCATCATCTTTATGGTTGGGATAATGAGTACGGGGTTAAAACGGTAGACGTTAAAGATTTTCAGACTTCAAAATATCTTATCAGCAATGGTGACTTTTTACGATTTGTGCAAGCGGGTGGATATAAAGATACCCGTTTTTGGGATGAAGAAGGCTTAGACTTCTTAAAAGAAGAGAAGGTAGAGCATCCTCCATTTTGGGTAAAACAGAGAAATGGTAGTTTTAAAATACGTGAGATGTTGGAAGAGATGCCTTTTAATCCTGCCCTACCTGTTGAAGTAAATTATCTTGAAGCCAAGGCGTATACAAAATTTTTAAGTTTAAAAGAGAAAAAACATATACGACTACCAAGTGAGGCAGAGTGGATGCTTCTTTATGAGCGCGCTGGCTTAGAAGACGTACCAGCTTTTAATGTAAAAAAAGCAAATATCAACTTAGAAAAATACGCATCATCATGTCCGGTGGATACTTTTGACTTTGATGATATTTATGATGTAGTAGGAAATGTTTGGCAGTGGACTGAAAGTCACATGGAAGGCTATGATGGTTTTAAATATCATCCTGCTTATGATGACTTTTCGATTCCCTGTTTTGATGCCAAACACAACTTAATAAAAGGTGGATCATGGGCAAGTACGGGTAATGAAATTACCAAGTATGCGCGCTACGCCTTTAGAAGACACTTTTACCAGCACGCTGGATTTAGAACCGTTATAGGAGACGATTTGAAAGATAATAATGATAATATTTACGAGACAGATACCTTAGTTTCACAGTACTGTGAATTTCAATATGGAGATACACACTTTGGTGTAGAAAACTTTGCGGCCGCTTGTGCGCAAAAAGCAATCATGTATATGGGTGAGCACAAAATGAGTAGTGCGCTTGATTTAGGTTGTGCAACAGGACGTACAAGTTTCGAACTCGCTCGTCACTTTGATAAGGTCACGGGGATTGATTTCTCTGCGCGCTTTGTTCAAGTCGGTGCTGAGATGCAGCGTGATGGTGTGATTCACTACATGCGTCAAGAAGAGGGAGCTTTATCGTCTAAACAAGAGAGAACACTCAGCGCGCTGGGTCTTGAAGATACGGCCTCTAAAGTAGACTTCTGGCAAGGTGATGCGTGTAATCTAAAAGAACACTTTAGCGGTTATGATCTTCTATTGGCAACAAATTTAATAGACAGACTTTATAATCCGATGCTCTTTTTAGATGATGTGGCAGAACGACTTAATGAAGGGGGATTATTGATTTTAACCTCTCCGTATACTTGGCTTGAAGAGTACACTAAAAAAGAACTTTGGTTGGGTGGATATATGGAAGATGGTGTAGAAGTCTCTACTCTTGATGGTCTAAAGTTTGCATTGGCAGAGTCTTTTGAATTGGTGGCAACAGAGGATGTTCCTTTTGTTATCTCAGAGACCCCAAGAAAATTCCAACATACACTGGCTCAGATGAGTGTTTGGCGTAAAAAATAGTGAGCTATAATTTTAACGAGCAGTGCCAGCGCGCTGACTCTAAAGCGGAGAAGTATCGCTTAAGAGAGGAACTTTTTGGAACCGAGGATGTCTTACCTATGTGGGTAGCAGATATGGATCTTAAAACGCCTCAATTTGTTGTTGACGCAGTAAGTCAACGCGCACAAGAAGGCACCTATGGTTACGAGATGTACGATGAAAAAGCCAAACTTGCTCAAATACAGTGGATGAAAAAACGTCATAACTTTACATTTGAAATTGATGATCTGTTTTATTCTCACTCCGTGGTAGCGTCTATGAATGTTGCGATTCAAGCCTTTAGTGAAGAGGGTGACAAGATAATTGTGCAAACCCCTGTCTACTCTCCTTTTTTTAAAAGTGTTAAAAATAATAAAAGAGAAGTATTGCTTAATCCTCTTAAAAAAGATGAAAATGGCGAGTACACGTTTGACTTTGATGATTTAGAATCTAAGATAGATGATAAGACAAAACTGCTTCTTTTATGTTCTCCACACAATCCTGTTGGACGTGTTTGGCGCCATGAGGAACTGGAACGTCTTGGTGAAATCTGTCTCAAACACAATATCATTGTTTTTGCGGATGAGATACATTCCGACCTACTTATTGGTGGTGTGAAACATACGCCATTTGCTACGCTTTCAACGCAGCTTAACGCGCTGTGTATCACCGCTATTGGTGTGGGCAAAACATTTAACCTTGCAGGAATTGCGAGTTCCAATGTGGTTATTCAAGACGAGGTGCTTAAAAAACGTTTTGATGAGGTGTATGAGAGTATTCACTTTGCTCAAGGTAATATTTTTGCGCACGCAGCCATACAAAGTGCTTATAGTGAAGGTAGTCTTTGGGTTGATGAACTTTTAGTGCATCTTGAAGATAATTTTAAAGCGTTGAGTGAGATGCTTTTAAAACATGAAAATAGTATTCGTTTTATGATTCCTCAAGGAACATATCTTGCCTGGTTGGACTGTTCAGCCTTAAATATGCGAGACAGTGAGCTTCGTGAGTTTTTTGTTAAAGAGGCACGTTTAGGACTCAGTCCTGGTCTCTCTTTTGGAAAAGAGGGCAGTCAATATATGCGTATCAATTGTGCCGTTTCCAGTGATATGATGCATGAAGCGGTATTAAGATTAGACAGCGCACTGAGAGGGAGAACAGATGGTTAAAATTAATTTTGATAAATTTAAAGAGTTCAAAGCTTATTTGAGTCCTGAACAGAAAAAAGATAACTTTTTATCTTTAATCAGCTTTTTGAGAAAAGAGTATAGACTGTACACTATTGATGATATCTATGAGACACTTTTAGAAGATGATCTGGGAACAGCGATGATGGAAAAAAGAGAGATAAAATCTATTAAAGATTTTGAAATGTTTGTATTTAAAAGTCAGAAAAAGTAGAGGAAACTCTCTACTTTTCGTTAACTACTGATTTGAGTTTTTTCATCATACCCATAACATTTGATCCACCAACCTTAACTTCTAATGTCTTTTTTGCGGAGCTGTCTAAAAAGTAAAATGTCGGTGTTCCGAAAACATCATACCCATCATGTCCATCCATCTCAATATCTTGTTCAATAGCCACAAAGTGTTTGTTTACGTACTCAGAAACTTCTTTATCGGGAAAGACATCTGCTTTCATCATGTTACAGACGTGACAGTTCGTACCTGTAAAAACCAACATAATCAACTTGTTTTCAGCCTTAGCCCGTGCTAAACCTTCATCATAATCCTCTGTCCAGTTGATATCTGCAAGAAGTGTGGTACCCATCAGTAGTAGTGAAAGTAATAATTTTTTCATTAATGTCCTTTATTGTTGGATGAATTATACTACAAAAGGGTAACGAGATTAGGAATGAGTGATACATAACAAGAGTGAAACATTTTTAAAACCTCTGTATTACAAGGATATGACTTTTAAAGTGATACAATTAGACATGACTTAGTAATTTAATGAGTCAAAATTTAATATCATAAGGATTAATATGGCAAAAGTATTAAAGAAAAAAACAATCAAGTCTGTTGCTAAAAAAGCGACTAAAAAACTGGTAAAAAAAGGGAATCTTGCAAAAGGTAAACTTAAAACTGCGGTTAAAAAAACTGTAAAAGCAGTGGCTAAAAAGAAACCAACTGCTAAAAAAACAGTCGTAAAAGCAGCTAAAAAAACAGCTAAAAAAATGACAAAAAAAGTAACTGTTAAAAAAGCACCAAAAAAAGTTACAGCTAAAAAAGTAGTCGCTAAAAAAACTGCACCTAAAAAAGCAGCAAAAAAATAATTTTAAATTGCTCTAGCTAGGGCAGTTTAAAAAAACCAACCCTCTTCCTCTTCTCCCGTACAAATCTTTTTAGATGTTTCAACAAATTCATTCAAATCTTTATCTGCACCTTTTTCTAAAGCAAGATACGATTTTAAATTGTATTCTTTAAAAATTTTATCATCTAAACAATCACACAGCGTCGTATTGTACTCGCTCACGCAGCGCGCTTGAAGTTCTGCTTTATCTCTGTCTTGCCAAGTAAAGTATTTATTATAAAAAGGAACCGCTGCCCAGATAAAAAAACCAAATGTTAAAACGATGTTGATAACATATTCACGTTTTTTAGTTTCAAAGTATTTTTTTATATCATAAGCAATAAAAATTAGAAAAGCTATCTCTAAGGCAATGGTAAACCAGTCACTCTCATAAAAATCAAACATTAGTTTCCTTAAGTATTTAAATATTATTTTAAAAGCGATATCATAGTGTAAATTATTAAAATAAAAATTATGAAATGAGATTATTATGGACAGAAATAAATTATTAGGAATGTTATGGGGTGCGTATGTGGCGGATGCTTACGCTTTAGGGGCACACTGGATATACAACGTTGATGAGATTAAGGACAGCGCGCTGAGCTATGAAGGTTTTAATGATCCATTGACTGAGTATCATAATGATAAAAAAGCGGGCGAATTTACCCACTATGGTGATCAATCATTATGGCTTTTAGAGTCGATTGCACTTGAAAATGAATTTACATTGAGTCTGTTTAGTGAGCGCTGGAAAAAGTATATGATCGAATATAATGGCTACCTTGATGGGGCATCGAGTGCGACACTTTTAGGACTTCGTGATGGTAAAGGAGTTTTAGGTTGTGGTTCTACGTCTAAAGACTTAAGTGTCATCGGACGGATGGCACCACTGATTTACAAATATGCGGACAGTATGGATAAGTTGATTGAAAATGTAAAACTGCATACGGTATTCACACACATGACAAAAGAGTTGGTTCAAGGTGGTGGATTTTTTACCGAGATTGTTGTCGCAATGCTTTTAGGTGTAGATGTTCAAAAAGCAGTCGAAGATAGTGCGCAAGGTTATGATGAAAAGATACAGCATTGGGTGAAACTGGGCATCGTCAGTAAGGATTATGATACAAGAGAAGCGATTAAAGATTTTGGCCAGTCTTGTAGTGTTGAAAATGGCTTTCCTGGTGTGATTCATCTAATTTTAAAGTATGCAGATGATTATAAGGGTGCAATGATTGCTAATGTGAAAGCAGGTGGTGATAGTGCTGCACGGGGTATGGTTGTGGGCATGATACTGGGTGCCCGTAATGGAGTCGATGCAGTACCAAACGAATGGCGCAATGCGCTAACACACAGTGATGATATAAAAAAACTATTAAAAATTATAGATGAACAAAAATCTAACTAGAATAGAATCATTTATAAATGAGCATCATGTCTTAAGTCTGGCAACGATTCAAGATGAGACCCCTCAATGCTCAAATCTCTTTTATGCGTATGATACGCAGACACAGAGTTTTATTGTTGCCAGTGAAGATAAAACGCAACATATTAAAAATGTCTTGAACAATCCTAAAGTAGCGGGAACAATAGTTTTAGAAACATCAAGTGTGGGGAAAATTCAAGGTTTACAGTTCAGTGCACAGATGTCTAAAAGTGAGGATAAAAGAGAATACAATCTCTATATCAAATGTTTTCCTTACGCGCTGGCACTCTCTCCAGTTTTATGGAAAATTGAACTACAGACTATGAAGTTAACGGATAATAGATTGGGTTTTGGGAAGAAGTTGCTGTGGGAGAGAAAGATTTAAGAACGGTCTCTTTTTCTACGATTTGGCTGGTTGATAAAACTAAAGTAGTTGGCGATCTCTTTCTTTTTTTTCTCTTCAGTCATTTTTTCTTTTTCAATAGTCTCTTTTGTAGAATTCATTTATTCCTCACCCATAATTATATTTGATTTATAATACACATTTAATAACTGAAAAGAAGTATATCACATTAATATGATAATTTCAATCCTTCATAAAAATTCATCTTATAGTATAATTTCATCAATAATTTAACATAAGGTATCAAAATGTCTGTAGAACAAGATCTATTAGCGCGCTCGAATGAGGCGTGTGAGCTCTGTAGTGCCACTGAAAATCTTAGCGCGCTAGAAGTGGCTCCAAGTGATGGTAGCACAGAGCAATCAATCATGGTATGTGGCACATGTAAAGAGATGATTACAGACAGTTCTAAGATGGATGCGAATCATTTTAGATGTTTGAATGACTCTATGTGGAACTCAGAACCAGCGGTTCAAGTTATGGCGTATCGTCTACTTAAACAGTTAAGCGCTGAGGGTTGGCCACAGGACTTACTTGATATGTTATATCTTGAAGAGGACGTTCAAGTTTGGGCGGATGCACTGGGTTCTGATGATGAAGATGTAGCAGTTGCTCCGACTAAAGATAGTAATGGTGTGACCTTAGAAGCAGGGGACAGTGTGACTATCATCAAAGACCTTGAGGTTAAGGGTGCAGGTTTTACGGCAAAGCGTGGAACGATGGTTAAAGGTATTCATCTGGTTCCTGGGAACAGCGAGCAGATAGAAGGGCGTGTTAATGGAACGAAGATTGTTCTTTTAACCAAGTTCTTAAAAAAGATGTAAATTTTCATTCTAAAGAATGAATTAAAAAGATATAAGCGCAAATCATGATATGATGGCGCAAAATTAATATAAAGAAGTGAATTATGGGCAAATTTGATGCACTATTTGAAGATGAAGATGATATCTTCGCAGGAACTCCTCAGTCAAAGTTTTGGGATATTAGAAAACAGTTAAGTGATGATCTTTTTGAAGATGAATTTGATAACCTAGTTGAACGTTTAGCGATTATGGAAATGATGTTGTCTGAGACACATAATTATGAAGACTTAGATAAAATTATTGCTGGATACCGTTATACTGACCTAGGTAAAGTAGAAGAACTGAAAAAAAGTACTTATATGGAACTTGCAGGACAACTTATCTACAGAGTGTCTGAGTAGACCATACCTTTCTATAATTAACAGAACTCTTGTATGAGTTCTGTTCCCCTTTTCTAAACCTTCCTTGATTTTTACCTTTTACCTTAATAATTGATTCACGGACAGTAGAATCTAAATTTACATATGATGCTGTTGATATAAAAAGACTTGACATTAAGTGACTCAATGATGTATAATTCTTCTATATAAAACTAAAAGGAAACATTATGAATAATATTTTTGAAAAATTAACCCACCAAATGACACAAAGTATCGAAGCAGCCATATCTTTAGCACTACATAATAAAAACTCAGAAGTGGAGATGGTTCACTTTCTATGGGCACTATTGACGAATTCAAACTCAGTTTTAAACCAAGCATTTAACAAAATGAGTGTGGATAAAACTGCCATCGAGTTGGATATAAGATCTGCGAGTGAAAAGTTCCCTAAAAGCTCTACAGTCAACAAAGAGAACATCAAGCTATCTCGTAATTTTGTGAGTTCTTTAGAGCGCGCTGCGGGAGAGATGGTGAAAAATGGCGACAGCTTTTTAGCCGTTGACAGTTACATCTTAGCCAATATCAAAGACGAGCCTTTCAAGTCAGTTCTTTCAAAGTATCTTGATGTGACTGAGCTGATTAAAACTTTTGAAGCGATGCGCGCTGGTCAAAAAATCGAGTCGCAAAGTGCAGATGAAAATCTGGAAAGTTTAGAAAAGTATGGAATTGACTTGACAGCGCAAGCAGCAGAGGGCAAGTTGGCTCCTGTAATTGGTCGTGATGAAGAGATCAATCGTATGATGCAGATTTTGATTCGTAAAACGAAAAATAATCCTATCTTGCTAGGTGAACCAGGTGTTGGTAAAACGGCTTTAGCTGAGGGGTTGGCACAACGTATCTACGACAAAGATGTACCGCTTAGTTTACAAAATAGACGTTTGGTTACCTTAGATATGAGCGCGCTGATAGCAGGGGCTAAATATCGTGGTGAGTTTGAAGACAGACTCAAAGCCGTTATCGATGAAGTCAAACAAAATGGTAATGTTATTTTGTTTATTGACGAAATTCATACCATTATCGGGGCAGGGGCAAGTGAAGGAAGTATGGATGCAGCCAATATCTTAAAACCTGCTCTGGCACGTGGAGAGTTGCATACTATCGGGGCAACAACACTTAAAGAGTATAGAAAGCATTTTGAAAAAGACACGGCGCTTCAAAGACGTTTTCAACCGGTTAATGTAAATGAGCCAAGTCTGAATCAATCACTTCAAATTTTACGTGGAATTAAAGAGCGTTTAGAAACCCACCATAATGTCAGTATTACGGACAGCGCACTGATAGCGGCGGCAAAGTTATCTGATAGATATATAGCAGATCGCTTTTTACCAGATAAGGCGATAGATTTGATTGACGAGGCGGCGGCTGAGTTAAAGATGCAAATCGAGTCTGAACCACATGTCTTGAGTGCAGTGAAGCGTTTGGTTCAGGAGTTACAAGTTGAGCGTGAAGCACTTAAGATGGATATCAAAGCAAATAATGAAAAACGTTTGTCTGAGATCGAAAAAGAGTTGGCAGATGCACAAGAAAAACAGCAAACCTTGGAAAATAAATTTTTATTAGAAAAAGAAGTTTTTGAGAAAATTGCCAATATTAAAGGTGAAGTAGAGACACTAAAACGCGCTGCAGTCAATGCTAAAAATGCAGGTGAATTTGAAAAGGCGGCTTCTATTGAGTATGGGGATGTTCCTAAATTATTAGAAGATGAAGTGGCTTTGAAAGAGAAATGGGAGACCATGCAAGAGGAGGGAACATTGCTTCAAAACAGTGTGGATGAAGACTCTATCGCCTCGGTTGTGAGTCGTTGGACACAGATCCCAATTACGAAGATGTTACAAAGTGAAAAAGAGAAGATTTTAAATGTAGAATCGGAACTGAACAAAGAAGTCATTGGTCAGTCAAAGGCAACTTTCGCGGTAGCACGCGCTATTAAAAGAAATAAAGCAGGGCTTTCGGATAAAAATAGACCTATTGGTAGTTTTCTATTTTTAGGGCCAACGGGTGTGGGTAAAACACAGACAGCAAAGACCTTGGCTAAGTTTCTTTTTGACTCGAGTGAAGCGATGGTACGTATAGATATGAGTGAGTATATGGAGAAACAGTCTGTCTCTCGTCTTGTTGGACCACCTCCGGGCTATGTGGGTTATGATGAAGGTGGACAGTTGACAGAAGCGGTTCGTCGAAAACCGTATAGTGTTATCTTGTTTGATGAAGTAGAAAAAGCACATCCTGATGTATTTAATACACTTTTGCAAGTTTTAGATGATGGACGATTAACGGACAATAAAGGGGTGACGGTTGACTTTAGTAATACCATCATTATCTTGACCTCAAATATTGCCAGTGATAAAATCATGAATGAGGCGCAAAATCCAGACTTAGAAAACATCGTACTTGAAGAGTTAAGACGCCATTTTAAACCTGAGTTTTTAAATCGTTTAGATGACATTATCCAGTTTAATGCACTGGGTCAAGCAGAAATTACAAATATTGTAGATCTGTTTTTTAAAGAGATTCAAGAAAAAGTAGTGGAGCGTCAGATTGAATTGACACTCAGTAAAGAAGCGAAAGTGATGATTGCCGAGGCTGGATTTGACCCAACTTACGGAGCGCGCCCACTCAAACGTGCGCTTTATGAGATTGTGGAAGACAGACTGGCAGATCTTATTTTAGAGGGTAAAGTTATAGAAGGTTCACAAGTTCATTATGACTTTATTGATGGTGAATTTAAAGTGCGTGTCTCTTAGTTACTAAGAGGCTCTTTCACTTCTCTTTCAAACTCACTTTGTGTGGCGACATCGTAGACTGTCCAACCATTTTTAGTGAGAATTTTTGCTGCGTAAGAGCTACGACTACCGCTTTGACAATAGACAACGAGCACTCTTTTTTTAGGCACACGTGCCAGTGATTTACTAATCTCTTCTACTGGGATATTAATCGCACTTTCTATATGTCCTTGTTGATACTCTTTTATTGTCCGAACATCCATAATCACTGCACCTTGTTCAACTGCCTTATGCGCTGCCAGTAGAGTGGCATCATCAACTTTTGAACAGCCTGTATAAAATGTAAATGTAAGTAAGAGTGTTAGAATAGTGAATAGAGATTTTCTCATGTAAAAGCTTTCCTTATAATTTTTATCAAAATTCTAGCACAGTTTTTCTTGGTTAACTTCAGATAGAGTATAATTCATTTATGAAAAAAATACTACTATTATTAACCATTTTTATCTCCTCTTTGATGGCCTGTACAGGTGACTGTATGACCTGTCATCCTGCCTTAGAAAAAAATATTTTAACCGACAAACGTCACTCTCCTATGCTTACTTGTATCTATTGTCATAAAGAAAATAGTGAATCTATGGCAGAGTGTGGACCAGACTGTTTTGAGTGTCATACCAAAGAAAAAATTGATAGACGAGATATTCGAGAACATGATGTTATTGAAGATTGTCGTATCTGTCACATGAAGATGAAAAAAGAAAAAAATAGCGCACTTGATGCTGCACCAACACAGTCAACGCAGGTGCCATTAAGAGATTTTTTACAAGAAAACAATACAGGCGGTTTAAATGAGTTTTGAGCAAATTATAGAAGAGATAGATACCTTTCCCCCTTTTCCAGAGTCGGTACAGAAAATAGAAAGTGCCTTTGCTAAAGGGGAAGTTGAACCAAAGCTCATTATCAAGCTTATCGAATCTGACGCTATTTTAACAGCTGAAATTTTAGCACGTGCCAACTCGCCGATGAATGGTTTTCGTAAAGATATTGTCTCTGTTTCACAAGCGGTAACCTTACTCGGAAATGTAAAAATACGGGCCTTTGTTTTAGAATTTGCGATGAAAAAGAATTTTAAAGTTGATATGTCTGTTTATGGAATTGACAATTCAAAGTTTTCAGATGTCTCAAATCTTCAAAGTACCTTGATGTTTCAGTGGTACATGGGCGTTGATATCAACCTCTCAAAACTCTTAGTGCCTATTATTTTTTTACTAGATATTGGAAAAGTACTTATTGCTAATGAAATTACTTCAAGTGCGTACGCTGCGCAGTTTACACAGGAGATGCAAGAGTGTGATGATGTTGAAGCTTTAGAAATGATGTTTAGTGATACAAATTCTTACAAGGTCAGCGCGCTACTGTTTAAGCACTGGAACTTTAATGAACTGTTTATAGACTTAGCCAATGAATTGGCCAGTGGCAGTTCAATGGCAGAACTTAAAGAGGCACTTATTGCTATAAAAGCGGTACGTTTAGCGGTTAATATCAAAGAGCAACTGAGTGAAAATAGTCTTTACCATGCACAGCAATTTTTACTACACAATGGAAAAGATGCGATTAAATTTGAAAAAGTGTGTTTGAGAATTAAGTCGAAGTTAGAGGAATAAAGATATCTACGTTTTAAGCGTAGATCATCTCTTGTAGTTGATCAAAGTCTTTCATGACTTTTTCTAGAAGTTTTTGACTCTGTTCTATCAGTTTTGCGATGGCTTCTTGCGCACTATCTTCACTCTCTAGATGTTTGTTTAAAGAGTTGTCAAAGGCGTGAACCAGTTCATTTTTAGCATGTGCTTTGGCGTTCTCATTGCGGTCTTGCATGGGTGATAAAATATCGTTGAGTTGTTTTGCCATTTTATTTAGAGGCGTCGTCTGCTCATCACTCAGCTCACTCATAAAGTTATCTATAAAGGGCTGAGCCGTTTTCATAAATTCTTTAATCTCTTTTCTATCTTGCGCATCAATCCCATTACTTTCAACGGAAAATTTAAATTGCTGTTGCGTTGCAAAACTAAACTCAGTTTTTGAACCACCGTCATTGGTCTGATTTTTATAATTTAGTTCACTTTCATTACTCATATCCATTTTGATAACATCGCCACTAGAGGTCTTCATCATTATGTTAAGGTCGTGCGAACGGTAAGCGTCCAAAGAAGTTAAAGAGTTCATAATTTATTCCTATTTTCTATACTATTATGTATATCGTCTAAAACAATAAAAAGTTGAGTTTTGTAGAGATGATATTTTAGTTGTTAATTAATAAAAAAATGGTTCTGACTAGTCTATATAAATAGAATTGTCGTATAATCATAAAAATAAGGAGAATCAATGAAAAAAAGAACTTCAAAATTATTGTTTTCACTGGGTTTAGGTATTGCTACTTTAGTGATGCCTGCACAAGTAATAGCAGCTAAAAAACCAAATATACTTGTAATGTGGGGTGATGATATAGGCTATTGGAATACGAGTGCTTATAATCAAGGAATGATGGGCTACAAAACGCCAAATATTGATTCTATTGCCAAAGATGGTGCTCTTTTTACGGATATGTATGCACAACAATCATGTACAGCGGGACGTGCTTCTTTTATCTTAGGGCAACAGCCTTTTAGAACAGGTTTACTTACTATTGGTATGCCCGGAAGTGATCATGGTATTCCTGATTGGACGCCTACTATTGGAGATTTACTCAAAGAACAAGGGTATGCTACGGGTCAATTTGGTAAAAATCACTTAGGCGATCAAGATAAACATCTTCCAACAAAACATGGTTTTGATGAGTTTTTTGGAAACCTTTACCATCTGAATGCAGAAGAAGAACCAGAAACGTATTATTATCCAAAAGACCCTGAGTTTCATAAAAAGTATGGTCCTCGTGGCGTTATTCACTCTAAGGTCGATGGAAAGGTTGAAGATACTGGACCACTAAATAGAAAAAGAATGGAAACAGTAGATTATGAGTTTGGTGCAGCAGCTAAAGACTTTATGTCACGTTCAGTAAAAGCGAAGAAGCCATTTTTTGTGTGGATGAACTATACGCGTGCGCATGTTTGGACGCGCCAGAAAAAAGAGTATCAAGGTATTACCGGGATTTCTCTTTATGCGGATGCTATAAAAGAGTTAGATGATATGGTGGGTGATATGCTCAATCATGTTAAAAAGCTAGGCGTTGAAGACAATACTATTATTGTATTTTCTACCGATAATGGTGCTGAGAAATTTACTTTTCCTGATGGCGGTGCCACACCATTTTATGGAGAAAAAGGGACTACTTGGGAAGGTGGTATGCGTGTTCCACAAATGGTTAAATGGCCAAAAACAATTAAACCTGGAACTGTTTATAATGACATTATGTCTCAAGAAGATTGGATGCCAACACTGCTTGCTGCGGCTGGAGTAGATGATGTAAAAGAGAAACTTGCTTCCAAAAAAGGTTTGAAAGCCAATGGTAAAAACTTTAGAGTGCATCTTGATGGATATAACTTTAAACCATACTTTGAAGGTAAAACAGAAAAAGGACCACGTAGAGAGATTATGTACTTTGCAGCCAGCGGTATGTTAAACGCTATTCGTGTTGATAATTGGAAACTCTCTTTTGCTATTGAAGATGGAGCAATTAACGAAGCGTATCGTAAAACTCCAGCTTGGCCTGTTATTACAAACCTAAGAGCAGATCCATTTGAGAGTGCGCATAAAGATTCAGCACTTTATATCAAATGGTATGCAGACAACATGTGGTTAATGGTTCCTGCCCAAGGATTTGTTCAAAACTTTATGGGTTCTATAGAAGGTTACCCTTTCCAATCAGGTAGCTCTTTAAGTGCTGGTAATATTGGTTATGGCACACTTGAAATGCAAAAAGCCAAAGGTGGTCTCCAAAGACTATTGAACAATGCACCAATTAACTAAAAGGAATATAGGATGAATAAAAATAGTTCAAAGTTTCTAATGGCTTTAAGTTTGGGTATTGCGACAGTCGTCATGCCAACTCAACTGATGGCGGCTAAAAAACCAAATATTTTAGTTATATGGGGAGATGATATTGGTCAATCAAATATCTCTGCCTATTCAAGAGGGATGATGGGTTATAAAACACCTAATATTGACCGTATAGCTAATGAAGGAATAATGTTCACGGATTATTATGGTGAGCAGTCTTGTACAGCTGGGCGTTCAACATTTATATTAGGTCAGTCCGTACTCAGAACGGGCTTGTCAAAAGTAGGTGTTCCCGGTGCAAAAGAAGGTCTTTCTATAAAAGATCCTACGATAGCGGTACTTTTAAAAGATCAAGGTTACGCAACAGGTCAGTTTGGTAAAAATCATTTAGGTGACCAAGATGATATGCTCCCTACCAATCATGGTTTTGATGAGTTTTTTGGTAATCTTTATCATCTTAATGCAGAAGAAGAACCTGAGAATATTGACTATCCAAAAGATCCTGAATTTCGTAAGAAGTTTGGTCCTCGAGGCGTTATCCACTCTAAACGTGATGGTAAGATAGAAGATACAGGGCCTTTGAGTAAAAAACGTATGGAGACTATAGATGATGAAACGGTAGCCGCTGCTATTGATTTTATAGAGCGTGAAACTGCTGCAAAGAAACCATGGTTTGTATGGTGGAATGGTACGCGTATGCACTTTAGAACCCATGTGAAAAAAGAGCTTCGAGGTATCTCGGGTCAAGATGAGTATGGTGATGGTATGGTTGAGCATGATATGCATGTTGGTAAAATCCTTGATACACTGGATAGACTTAAAATTGCAGACAATACTTTTGTATTTTACTCAACAGACAATGGTCCACATAAAAATACTTGGCCAGATGCGGGGTCTTCTCCATTTAGATCTGAGAAAAACACAAACTGGGAAGGTGGTTGGAGAGTACCGGCATTGGTAAGATGGCCAGGTCATATTAAGCCAGACTCAGTGAGTAATGGCATCGTTCGTGGTATGGATTTTTTTCCAACCCTTTTAAGTGTTGCAGGTAAGAAAGATGCGAAAGAAGATTTACTAGATGGCTATAAATCAAAATCAATGGATAGAAAATATAAGGTTCATTTAGATGGTTACGATATGTTAGCACATTTAGAAAATCCAGATAAAGTTCCAAGTCCACGTAAAGAAGTATTTTACTTCTCTGATGATGGTGATTTGACGGCAATGCGTTATGGTCCATGGAAGATGATTTTTATGGAGCAACGCGCTACGGGGACGATGAAAGTATGGGCGAATCCGTTTACACCTCTTCGTTTACCATTGATTTTAAATTTACGTCGTGATCCATATGAGATAGCACCTATTACTTCTAATACCTATTATGATTGGCTTTTAGATCGTGCTTATCTTCTTGCTGGAGCACAAGAATACGCAGGAAAATTTCTTGCTACGTTTAAAGAGTTTCCTCCTCGTATGAAAGCGGCAAGTTTTAATCTTGATCAAGCCATGGAAGTGATGACTAAACCAAAAAGTGACTAAAATATTTAACTTCAAAGGCTTCTGCCTTTGAAGTTTTATTTGTAAGATTTTATGTAAATATTATAGATAAAACTTCACTCAAGGAAATATCATGATCCGTCTACTTCTATTAACGCTGTTGCTACTGGCAACGTCTCAAGCCAGTGAGGCTTTAGTATCTTGGAATGACACTGTCTCAAAACAGAACATTATCGAATATGTGCAAACTGTTACCAATCCTAAAGATAAAAACTTTATACCTGAGGTAGATCGTATCGCTGTTTTTGACAATGATGGAACACTTTGGAGTGAACAACCTCTCTACTTTCAACTCTATTTTGCGATGGACAGAGTTAAATCTTTAGCCTCAGAGCACCCTGAGTGGAAAACAGAAGAACCCTTTAAATCTGTTCTTGCTAATAATATCGAAGGGGTGATGAAAAGTGGAGAGAAAGGTCTGCTTAAACTTGTTCTTGAGACGCACTCTGGTATGAGTGATGAAGCTTTCTCCTTAGTAGTAAAAGAGTGGATAAATAGTGCAAAACATCCTCGTTTTAATCGTCTCTATAAAGAGTTGGTTTATCAACCAATGTTGGAGCTTTTAGTATATATGCGCGCTAATGGGTTTAAAACTTTTATTGTCTCTGGTGGGGGTATTGATTTTATGCGTCCCTTCGCTTCGCAGATGTATGGGATTCCCTCACATCAGATTATAGGTTCATCTTTGGCCGTAAAATATGAAAATAGAAGTATCTATACCGAAGCAAAAATTCGCGCCATTGATGACAAACATACAAAACCTATCCATATTCACTACCATATTGGTAAACGTCCTGTAGCGGCATTTGGAAACTCAGATGGTGACTTTGCGATGATGCAGTACACTGAAGCCAATCAAAAGTATAAAACGCTTCAGTTATATGTGCATCATACGGATGAAAACAGAGAGTGGATGTATGATAGAAAATCACATATAGGTAAACTTGATAAGGGTTTAGATTATGCAAAAAAACATAACTGGACCGTTGTTGATATGAAAAAAGAATGGAAAATTATATATCCATTTGAGAAGGAGCGTTAAGTGACTACGCTTGATCAGATTAAAAAGTTAAAAGAAGAGATGAGTAAGTCTATTATTGGGCAAGAACATATTGTTGAAAGACTTGTTATTGGACTTCTTAGTAATGGAAACCTGTTAGTAGAAGGACTTCCTGGTTTGGCTAAGACACGTGCGGTAAAAAGTCTTGCCCTTGGTATTGAGAGTGATTTTAGTCGAATTCAGTTTACACCTGACCTACTGCCAAGTGATGTGACGGGAAGTGAGATGCTTTATGAAGATGCAGGGAAACACACTTTCCGTTTTGAAGAGGGACCGCTGTTTGGAAATATCATATTGGCTGATGAAATTAACCGTGCTCCGGCAAAGGTACAGTCTGCGATGCTTGAAGCCATGGAAGAACGACAGATTACAGTCTCAGGTAAGACACATAAACTTCCTGAGCTGTTTATGGTTATGGCCACACAAAATCCTGTTGAGCAAGAAGGAA
This sequence comes from Sulfurimonadaceae bacterium, assembly GCA_016744905.1. Lineage (GTDB taxonomy): Bacteria > Campylobacterota > Campylobacteria > Campylobacterales > Sulfurimonadaceae > BB10. The sequence continues at coordinate 36,499 of JADGDM010000010.1, forward strand.
CGTATCCTCTCCCCGAAGCGCAGATGGATAGATTTTTAATGCATGTTAATATCGAGTACCCCAGCGAAGAAGCTGAGATGCAGGTTTTAGAACTTGTTAGATCCGAGGGTGGGGGACATAATGAAAAGCCGAACAATACAAAGATCCCACAGTCGGTAATCTTTGAGGCCAGAGAAGAAATTGCCAAGGTTAAAAGTTCACCGGAGATTGATCGTTATATTATTGATCTGGTTTTTGCTACCCGTTTTCCAGCGCGCTACAGTGATGAGCTTGCCTCATTTATTGATATTGGTGCCTCGCCTCGTGCTTCTATCGCCTTAGACAAATGTGCGCGTACCGTTGCTTGGCTGAATGCACGTGACTTTGTAACGCCTGAAGATGTGAGAAATGTACTCCATGATATTTTACGACATCGACTGACGCTCTCTTATGAGGCGATGGCAAAAAGTAAAAGTGCGGATGATATTATCTCTATGATTGTGGATAATGTAGCTATAAGCGCGTAGTCATGCACTCTGCTGTAAGTATCTCACTGAATGAACTGATGGAGGTTGGCTTAAAGTCAAAACATATCAGTTTCTTACCAAATCAAAAAACTAAGTCCATTTTATCTGGTCGTCATAGTTCAAAATTACGTGGTCGTGGTATGGACTTCTTGGAACTCAAAAACTATGTGCAAGGCGATAACGTACGCAATATCGACTGGAAAGCATCGATGCGTTCGCAAAAAACGTATGTACGTGTTTTTAGCGAGGAAAAAGACCGAAGTGTGTATATCGTTCTCTCACAACAGTCCAATATGTTTTTTGGTTCACGTGGCAGTTTTAAGTCGGTTCAGGCTGCGAAACTGGCTTCTGTTGCCTTACATGCAGTTATGAAGAATGGTGATAGAGTAGGTGCGGTACTTTATGATGATGAAGAGATTTTACAGTTTAAGGCGGCGAAAGGTAAAAAGAGTGCGATGCATTTTTTACAAGAGTTGAGCCGACTTAATAGTAATCTCACACAACGCAGTCAAAAACCTAATTCTAAGATGTTAAATAGGGCCATGGATTTTTTGATGACACAGGTTAAGCATGATGACCTTATTATATTGATTGGGGATGGAAGTGGTTTGGATGATGATTCACGCCACAAAATTACACTGCTTTCACAGCACAATGATATTATAGGGGCGATTGTTTATGATGATATGGAACGAAAACTTCCTGATGAGGGGAGCCTACTGTTTCAAAATTTCAATGAATTTATTAATGTCAACAGCAGTGATAAAAGTTTTCAAGATAACTACAGCGCGCTGAGTGTTGAGAAAGTTAATAAATACAAAAATCTCTCTTTACTGCATAAAATCCCTCTTTTAGAGATCAATACGAATGAAGATGTTATCCTTCAATTACAGCGCCAACTTGGAACATTAAGAGCTACTCGATGAAAAGCCATGGTTCTCTAGACAATCTGAGAGATATTTATATCCCCCCTGAGCTGGGCTTCTTTCCATTAAGTGAGGGCTATTTCGCACTGCTAATTTTTACGACAAGTATATTACTTACGTTGATCTATTTATCGGTGGCAAGATATAAGGCAAATCGTTATAAACGGGAGGCACTTAAAGAGTTGAAAACACTCAATGAGGTTAGTGGCATATTTTTTTTGATAAAACGGGTTATGTTAACATCTCATCCTAGAGAAGTAGTCGCATCTCTAAGTGGCAGTGCTTTGGTTGATGTGATGCAGATACTAAAACATTCAGAGTTGCTTTTAAAGGCCAATAGCTCTATTTATAACCCCTCTTTAGAACTTGATGGTGATGAGCAGATACAATTTAAAAAAATCATTAAGCTGTGGATCAAAAGACAAAAGGGCTTAGAGTGATAGAATTTACTTATCCCTTAGCTTTTTGGTTACTGATCTTACCTTTTGTGATGGTACTCTTACCTCTGCGTTACGCCACTAAAAAAAGGGCGCTTCATTTTTCCAGTTTTTCACTGCTTAAAGAGGCAAGTGTTGATGTACATGTAGATAAGCCCATTCTGAAAGCATCGTGGATTCAACGATTAATGATGTTTTTAGTGTATGCTTTACTAGTATCAGCTATAACAAAGCCGGTACTGATTGGTGAGCCTGTTGTAAAAGAAGAGTCACTTCGAGAAGTACTCATCTGTGTGGATCTTTCACAGTCGATGGAAGCGGTGGATTTTAGACTGAACAATGGAAAATGGGTGAACCGTCTTAAGGCACAAAAAAGTATCTTAAATGACTTTTTTGACACTTTAAAACATGAAAATATAGGATTGATTTTTTATGGCAGTGCTGCCTTTGTTCAAAGTCCATTTAGTAGTGATACCAATGCCACTAAACTGCTCTTAAATGAAGCCCAAATCGGGATGGCTGGACCCAAAACGGTGATAGGTGACGCCATTGGTTTAGGTATAAAGCTTTTTGATGAGGCAAAGGTCAAAGAGCGTTTGATGATTTTGATGAGTGATGGAACAGACTCAGGTTCTAAAGTACCTCCCCTTAAAGCAGCCGAGTTGGCCAAGAAAAAAGGCATCAAAATAGAAACTATTGCCGTGGGTAATCCGCATGCTAAAGGTGAAGAGAAGGTAGATGTCAAAACTTTGCGTGACATTGCGCGTGTGAGTAATGGAAATTTCTATTTTGCCTCTGATACTAAAAGTCTGGAAAATATTTATCAAACTATTGACAAATTACATCCTCGAAAAGTGAAACGTCACACTTATCGACCGACTACGGAGCTGTTTACCTATCTACTAGTGGCCTCTATAGCTGTACTATTTTTATATATACTGTGGCTCTTTCTATATTGGTTGATTAGGAGACGTAATGTTTAATAATTTACATCTCTTAAACGCAGAATTTTTATATCTACTTATCCCCACTTGGGTAATAGTATTTTGGTTGATTTTTATTCAAGATAATGCGAAAGTCTGGAAAAAACATATAGATGCCAATTTTTTGCCATATTTATTGGATCGTTCGAGCAAGACAATTTTTAAAACGCCTTTTTACCTTGGAATTGTTATGAGTTTTATGGTGGTAGCTCTTGCCTCTCCTGCGTGGAAAATAAAGGCTCAAAATGGCTCTAATGAAATTAGCGAAGTAGTTTGGGTCTTAAATGTCTCTCACCGTATGCAAAGTCGTGACTTGATGCCGACAAGAATCAAGCGCGCTATCTTTAAAATAGATGACTTCCTTACTCAACGGATTGATATTCGCTCGGGATTGGTTGCTTATTATGGTTCGGCTCACCTTGTGATGCCATTGAGCAAAGATAAAAATATTATCAATGCTTTTGCTTCATCTTTGAGTCCAGAGATAATGCCACTTCGAGGAGAGGCGCTGTATGAGGCAATAAAATTGGCTAGTAGGCAGTTTATAGCAGTTGATGGAACGATAGTGGTTTTGAGCGATACTTTGAGTGCCTCTGAAATGAAGAAAATCAATGAAGACAAAGCACTAGAAAAGTATAAAATAATTTTCTATAATATTACTTCATCTGCGTTAAAAAACGAGAGTATGAGAGATGCCTTAGAGATCAGTTTTGATGATAGTGATATAGTGCGCTTGAGTGATGAAATAGATCATCAGTTTGATAGTTATCAGACAAAGAAGAAGGGAGAATATGAAAATGGGGGCTTCTATCTGCTGCCTCTTATCCTCTTTTTAATGTTGTTTTGGTTTAGACGAGGCTTTATTGGTGAGCTTTGGAGGATAGAGTAATGCGAAGATTTTTTATCCTTTTACCTTTTTTAACAGCCTTGATTATTGGACTATGGTATGCCTTTATATTTGATAAAGAGCCTAAACGATTATGGATCAGTGCAGACGCAGAGGCGCAGAGTCTTCAAAAAGCAGGTAAGCTTGAAAAGGCGTTATCAACTTATGAAAATAAGCTCTCTATTGCTTCGATATATTTTCAAAAAGGTGACTTTAAAAAAGCATTGGACATTTATGAACTTATCAGTTCAAAAGAGGCTTTTTACAACCGTGGAAATACCCTTGTGATGTTGGGAAAATACAATGATGCCATAGAAAACTATCAACTGGCACTACAAGCCGATGGGAATTATCGGGAAGCAAAAGAGAATATGGCTATTGCCTTAGCGCGCCAAGCTGAGCTTGATAAGTTTAAAGGCTCTGGAAAAGGAACGGGTGGAAAACTTGCCGCTGATAAAATTGTTTATGACAATAAAAGTAAACAAGGTGAGACTATTCAAGAACACGGAAAGAAAAAAGAGGGCTCTAATGAGCAGTGGTTAGACAGACTTGAGACTTCACCACAAGGTTTTTTAAAAGCAAAATTCTCTTATCAATATTCTCAGCAAAAGAGGGGACAAAAATGATTCGATTTTTCTTTTTAATGTGGATCCCTCTGTCCCTTTTTGCCATCGAGGGGAAAGTCAAACTAGAGATCAAGCCAAATCAAGAATTTTTTGTTTCTAAAAAAATCATCGTCACACTCAAGGTGATGTCTACTGGTTTCAAGATGGATAATTTAAATGTGAACTTTGGAAAAAATAGAAAATTTATTATCATTGCTCCAAATAGTGCGGCTTATACAGTTTCAGAAGATGATTTTAATGTCGTGGTTTATGAGTATGAGCTTTATCCACTAGAAAAAGGACAAATCTTATTACAACCATGGAAGGTTAGTTTTAGTAGCTCTTTGGGATATGGAATGCCAAAAGAAAATTTTGTCTGTACTAGTACTCAAAAACAGCTTACCATTGCTTCCATCAAAGGATATGATTTTCTTTTAGCAACCCCAAGATTGACTGCAACAACGAGCTTTATCGCTAAAAGTAATACACTGAATGTGGGAGATGCCATTACGCGTAAAATTGTTTTAAAAGCTTATGACGTACCAGATATTTTAATTCCCCATGTTGAAACACTGAAGATAAAAGGGATTAAAAACTATCCTGAAGAAGCACAGCTTTCTCAAACTCAAGAGGAGAAGCATCTGGTTTCAACGCGGATAGAAGAAGATGTTTTTGTCCTAAATAAAGAGGGAAATTACTCCATACCAAGTACACTTTTTTATTGGTACAACACCGATTTAAAGAGGGTTGAAAAAGAGTATACAAAGAAATTTTCTTTTGAAGTTAAGGCCTTACCTAAGCCTGATGTTATTGTGATAGAAAAAGGAATGAATAAAAAAGAACTTTTGTTTTATACTTTGTTTATAGTGGGTGCACTCCTCAGCCTTTTTCTGCTGTATCGTCTTACTCAAGTAGTTAAGCGTAAAAAAAAGCATAAACTTTTCCTTTATAATGACACTCTTTTAGGACGTTTAGATTTACTTATCAACGCTTGCGATCAACAAGATGTTGTCGCCGTGTATAACGCTTTTTATAGATGGGGAGAATGCTTAGGTTTAAAGCAGGTTAATCTCACAATAATTGCGCAACACTATCCTTTACTTAAAGAGGATCTAAATAGCTTAAACTTGGCCTTAAATGGTGCTGCATTTGATTTTTTTCAAACCCAGAAAAACCTGAGAATAATTAAAAAGCAGTTGCAGATAAAAGAAGTTACAATGGCGTTAACAGAGAATATAAACCCCGTGGTTTGATAAGTAACTGCTATAATGTCAAGAATTTTTACTAAGGGAATAGATGTCTAATCTTAAATATGATTAAAAATTATTCGGATCATGCGGCTAATGAAAGAACCTACCTTTCATGGGTACGTACCTCTATCGGAATTATGGCCTTTGGATTTCTAATTGAAAAATTTGAAATATACATAGCGTATGTGGGTAGGGCTATAGAAGATGAAAAACATTTTCAACCCTCTTTATCAGCCGAACTGGTTGGACTTGGGCTTTTTATGGTGGGCATATTAATGATGATTATGGCTACGGTGAGGTTCTTTATGCATAAAAAAGCCATTGAGTCAGATGAAATGCTTCGATACAGCGTGAAAAAAAGTAATATTCTCCTTTCTGCTTTAGTTGTATTAATCGCACTATTTCTATTTTTCTATATGGGAAATCAGGTTTTTGGGCTTCATTAAAAATAAAGTGCGTACTATGTCTAAATCAATACTTTTCTTTCTATTTTTTTCTTATTCTGTATTTGGTATGGAGTCTACTTATATAGGTGATAAAGCCTGTGTGTCTTGTCATAAACAAGAGCACCAAGAGTGGCAGGGTTCTCATCATGATGAGGCGATGATGATTGCAGATGAGAACTCAGTGAAAGCCGACTTTAACAATACAAGTTTTAACTACAATGGGATCATCAGTACTTTTTATAAAAACAACAACAAATATATGGTCAAAACAGATGGCCCCGATGGTAAGTTACATGAGTATGAAATCTCTTACACCTTTGGTATCTACCCTCTTCAACAATATATGATTAAATTTCCCAATGCAAAAGTGCAAGTTCTTGATCCAACTTGGGATAACAGAAGTAAAAAAGAGGGTGGTCAACGTTGGTATCATATTCATAAAGACGAAAATGTAAAAGCAGGAGATCCACTGCACTGGACTGGTCCAAATATGAACTGGAACTACATGTGCGCAGAATGTCATTCGACCAATTTAAAGAAAAATTATGATGCGAAAACAAAGTCTTATCAAACAACTTTTGACAGTATTAACGTCTCTTGTGAAGCTTGTCATGGTCCAGCATCTGAGCATATAAAATGGACTGAAAATAAAACTGATAAACTTAAAAATAGTGGCTTTCCAATCTCATTTAAATACTCAAAACAAGAAGCTTGGCGCGATAGAAATAACACGCTAAAATCAGTCTTGCAAAAAGAAGAATTAAATGTTTGTGCTACATGCCACTCAAGAAGAACGCAGTTAGATGATGATTTTGTGCCTGGAGATGATTTTCATGAGCACTACTTGAGTGTGAATTTAGATGAAGGTCTCTATTTTAGTGATGGAAAAATTCAAGATGAAGTGTATGTGTATAACTCATTTGTTCAAAGTGCCATGTATGAAGAGGGTGTGACTTGTTCGGACTGTCACAATCCGCATACACTAGAGCGTAAAGGCAGTGGTGATAAGGTCTGTTTTCAGTGTCACCAAACAGGTGTTTATACTGCCACGTCTCACCATAAACACAAAAAGGGTAGTGCGGGTAGCTCTTGTATAGACTGTCATATGCCTGCACGTACTTACATGGGTGTTGATAGTAGAAATGATCATAGCTTTAGAGTGCCCAGACCGGACTTATCTGTAGAAAATAAAAACTTACCAAATGCTTGTAATCTTTGTCATACAGATAAAACTGCGCATTGGTCTACGGACGCCATGAAAAAATGGTACGGAAAGATACCTACGGGAAAACAAAACTTTTCGCATGATATAGAGTCTTTAAGATCCCATAGTGCGGATGCGTCTAAAAGTTTATATCATATCTTAATGAGTGAGGCGCCCAATATTGTTAAATCAACAGTAATCCAATATCTTGGTAACTTTGCAAATAAACAAACGTATACAACAACCCTTCAAATGTTGCGAAATTCTGATCCAATGATTCGTAGATCTGCACTTCAAGCACTAGAGTCTTTTCCTCCTAAGATGAGGGTAAAAGAGACTTTTAAAATGCTTTCTGATCCTATAAAGATAGTAAGAACTGAAGCCGCACGACAGTTGGCAAGTTTTCCAGTAGCACAGCTTGATGATGGCAATAAAGCACTTTTATTAAAAGTGATGCACGAGTATGAGCAGACCCTTCTTTTTACAGCTGAACGTCCTGAATCTCAGCTCTCCTTGGCGCTGTTTTATACGCAAAAAAGGATGTTTGACAAAGCAGAACAATCCTATAAAGAAGCACTTCATTTGCAAGTGAAGTTTATTCCTGCTTATATAAACTATAGTGACTTTTTGATGCAATTGCAAAGAAAAGAAGAAGCAATGAAAATTTTAAAAAAGGGTATCCGTGAAGTTCCGAATATAGCTATCTTACACCACTCTTTAGGTCTGTCATATATAAGATCTAAAGAGTATGTATATGCGGATAAAGAGCTAAAAAAAGCAGTTGAATTAGACCCAGATGATGCTCGATTTTCTTATGTCTATGCTGTGTCTCTTGGAGAGAAAGATCCTAAAGTGTCTATTACTATTTTAGAAAAAGCGTATCAAAAGAATAGTGGTAATATTGAAATTGTCTCAGGCTTAGTTTATTATTCTCAGCAAGTAAATGATCAGATAAAGCGTGCAAAGTATGAAAATATTTTGAAAACCTTACAAAATTTTTCTGTGCAGTAAGTTATAATGCGATTATGAAAGATAAAATAGCGTGTAGTGGTTGTGGATTAATTGTTCATCGTGTGGATGTGGATGAAGAGAGTATCTCTGTTTGTCCACGTTGTAAGACTACCATTGAGAGTAGGGGAATGGATTTCTCTACTATTATTGCTTTGGCATTCAGCGCGCTGATACTTTATGTTCCTGCGGTAAGTTTGCCACTTCTAACAGCAGAAGTTGGAGGGATTTTAGAAAAAAATTCACTTTTAACGGCGGTAGGATATTTTTTTCAAGAGGGTTATGTCTTGGCCTCGGGAGTACTTCTTTTTACTACTGTATTAATCCCTATTATTTTAATATTATCTATACTAACGATGTTGATTCCTATTCATTTTAATCGTTTTCCTTATGTTATAAAAGTAGCTTATAAACTGTTTACCCTGTTTCATTATTGGGTACTTTTTGATGTTTATATTTTATCAATGATTGTTGCGAGTGTAAAACTAGAAGTAACGACGGAGTTGCTATTGGGCTCAGGAATGACCTTCTTTTTATTGGAGTTTATCTTGATGTTCTTTCTCTTAAAATGGTTTGAACCTTATGATGTTTGGAGGAAAATTGAAAAAAGTAATTACCGATATCAGTAGTGAGACAATTCTTTGTGATACCTGCAATACATTAAACAGTCAAAGTGATGTTTGTTCTCTTTGTGGCTCAAAAATCCATCAGCGTACGCCATATTCAGTTGCGCTCACTTGGGCATTTATTTTGTCAGCAACCTTTTTTCTTATCCCTGCAAATACCCTAATTATTATGACGGTGTATACCTATGAAGGGGCAGAGCCTGGAACGATTATGGATGGTGTGATTTACTTCTTTTATGACAAGGCATACCATATTGCATTTATTATTTTCTTCTTTAGTATTGTCGTTCCTATTATGAAGATAGTTGTTCTTTACTATCTTTTATATATAATTCACACTAAAAAAGCAGTAGCACTGCACCGCAAGATGTTTTATTATAAACTTATTCACTTTATTGGCAAATGGTCAGTTTTGGATATTTTTGTTGTGGGGATTATGATAGGACTGGTTCAGTTCCAAAGTATCGGTCATGTGACCGCTGGTTCGGGAGTGACTGCATTTGCGATGGTTGTTCTATTAACAATATTTGCTACTTTTTCGTTTGATACAAGATTACTATGGGATAAGGCTACTGATGAGTGAAATACAACAACCAAAAATAAAGAAAAAAGGGGCCATCTGGATTATATGGCTCATTCCGATTATTGCTTTTATTTTTGCTTCATGGATGAGTTTTGATTATTTTAAAAATTCTGGTGAAGATATAATAGTTACGGTAGATGATGCTTCTGGCTTTATCTTAAAAAAGACACCTCTCAGTTATAAAGGGGTGAGCGTTGGTTCGGTGAAAAGTATAGAAATTAATCAAGATGATTTTTCTAAGATTGATGTGACTGTGCGCGTTGAAAAACATGCTATCGATTCACTTCTTCGAGAAGGTACTAAAATCTGGCGTGTATCTCCAAAGCTTAGTTTAACAGAGGTTAGTGGGTTAAGTTCAATGCTTCCTGGTCCTTATTTAGAAATTATGCCAGCGGTTCCAAATTTAGAAATGTTAAAATCTTTACCCAAACAGACTGTCTTTACGGCACTCAATGAAGCTCCTGAAAATGTCTTCAAAAAAGGGATGTTGCTCTATTTAGAAAGTAAATCAAAAATCAGTGCAAGTGCGGGTACCCCGATATTATATAACAAACAGATTGTTGGTAAAGTGGTAAAAAAAGTGCTCAAAGATGATTATGAAACTTCACGTCTCTCTTTACTGATTAAGAAAAAATATGTGACTTTGATTAAAGATACCTCTACTTTTCATGAAATTAGTGGTTTAGATATTAAAGCATCTCTCTCTGGTGTAAAAATTAAGATGGATTCTTTAAGTACACTGGTTGCAGGAGGTATCTCGTTTGATTCCCCTCCGGGTAAGAGTGTTGAAGAGAAGCATATTTTTAAACTGTATGAAAATGCGCATGCCCCTCTTATTTCTGAAAAGGATGTTGTCCTTAATTCTGATCAAGCGCATGAGCTAAATATAGGTGAGTCTAAGGTTTATTTTAAAGGGGTTGAAGTTGGTTTTGTTAAGGATCTAGATTTCAACATTGAAGAAGGATCAACTAAAATTTTTATCAGTTTTGATAAAAAGTATCGTCATTTGGCAAATTCAAGTGCTTACTTTTGGATTGTTAAGCCTGAGCTTGGATTTAACAAAATAAATGGACTCGACGCTATTGTTAAAGGTAAATATATCACCTTTAGTGCGAATAAACATGGCGTAGATCAAAGTGAGTTTTTACTACATAATCACGCTCCAACGATAAAAGGTAAAAGAATACTACTCAGCGCGCCAGATGCAGGTTCGTTAAAAGTTGGTGGAGCGCTCTTTTATAAAAACCTTGAAGTGGGTGTTATTGAAAGTATCAAACTTCATAATGATAAACAGCAGGTGAATATCTCTTTAAAAATTTTTCAAAAATATAGAAGTTTGGTCAATGACTCTACACTGTTTTATAATAGTAGTGGGGTTGAAATAGATGCTTCTTTAGCCGGTGTGAAAGTGAATATTGGTTCACTAGAAAATACCTTACGTGGAGGTATCTCATTTCAGACGGCTGACTTTTCTCAAAAAAGTGATCGTTCTAGTTTTATTTTACATGTATCAAAAAGTGAAATTGATGATATCTTGTATAGAAATTCTGGAGGTATGCATATTTACCTCTCCTCTGCAACGATGGGTTCTATAAAGTCAGGTGCACCTATCTTATATAAAAAAATTCCTGTTGGAAAAGTACTCTCTTATTCATTAGATCACTCGAGTAAAAATATTATTGCAGACATTTATATAGAAAAAAAGTATACCTCTTATGTCAATAATTCAACAAAATTTTATAATGCAAGTGGGGTTGAAGCTAAGATCTCTCTTGGGGAAATTGCTGTAAATACTGAGTCTTTAAGCTCTATGATGAGTGGAGGCATCGCATTTTATACGCCAGATATTGGTACTTTGACCAGAGATGACTTCGAGTTATATAACTCTTATGATGAAGCGCAAGAAGATATGACAGAGGTTATATTTAGTGTGCCAAAGCTTTCTGGAATTAAAGTAGGTAGCCGTATCCACTATAATGAGATGGAAATCGGTAAGATTGCTTCTATTGGTATGCATGATGAAACATTTGAGTTAAAAGGTTTGGTCGACCCTCGATATAAACACTATATTTGTCAAGATGCTTATGTTTGGACTGAGAGTGTTAGTGTCTCTATTAACGGGGTTAAAAACCTAGAATCAGCACTGCGAGGCTCAGTCATTAAACTTAGTGGGAACTATTGTAAAAAGGCCGTTGAAGAGCTACCTATTATGAGTACTCCACCTTCTCCTCACTTTAGTGATGAAGGATTACGTGTAACACTCCGAGCAAGACGCTTAGGCAGCTTAAATGTAGGTTCTCCACTATTTTATAGACAGATACAAATTGGTACAGTAGAAAAAATCAATTTGGTAGATGATGCAAGTGCAGTCGACATTGAACTGTTTATAAAAGAAGAGTTTGCATATATCATTCGTAATAATTCAAAGTTTTATTATGCGGGTGGTTTAGGTGTTGAAATTTCTTTAACAGGTATGAAAGTGAAAACAGAGACCTTATCAACTCTAATGCAAGGTGGAATCAATGTAGTGACTCCACCAGAGTATACAAAAAAAGCAAAAATGCATGCTCGATTTTTTCTTAACCTCTCTCCAGATGATGCCTGGTTAAATTGGACTCCAAGTATAACTAAGTAGCTTTTGCTACTTGTTAATAGAACTTTAAGTAAGTATTGCCTATAATTGCGCACTAAATTTTAATAAGGATATGCTTCATGAAAAGAACATACCAACCCCATTCAACACCACGTAAACGTACTCACGGATTCAGATCTCGTATGGCAACTAAAAATGGTCGTCGTATAATTAACCGTCGTCGTGCAAAAGGTAGAAAATCACTTAGTGTTTAGTGATTTTTCAGTACTGAAGCTCAATCGCGAGTTTCAGTTTGTCTACAAAAGAGGTAAGAGCTTCCATTCAAACTCTTGCGTTCTTTTCTTCTTCTCGTCAAAAAATATCAAAAAAATCGGTTTCACTGCTAGTAAAAAAGTTGGAAATGCTGTAAAGCGTAACAGATCTAAACGCAGACTTCGTGCACTTTTTAGTTCCGTAGCTTCAGACCTTAATGATGGTCAATACATTTTGGTTGCTAAACCCTCAACACATGAAAACTCTTATGCTGAGATAGAGAAAGATTTTTTTAAATTGGTCAACAATGCTAACAAAACTAATAAACTTACCCCGAAAACTATCTCTTAAACTTCTTTGGGTCTATCAAACATATATTACTAAATTAGCGGGCAATAATTGTCGCTATTATCCCAGTTGTAGTGAATATGCACGTCTACAATTTAAAAACAATCCTCTTCCCTTTGCCTTTTATGCATCTGCAAAAAGAATTTTAAGCTGCAATCAACTTTTTATTGGTGGAATAGATTATCCAAAATTGCTCAAAGTCAACGAAAAACCAAGCACAATTAGGGTAAAATCCATCAAATATTGGCTTGTCCCAGACAAAGAGGGCCACTATCACATCATAAAGAATTTTTTTTATAAAGGGTAATATTTTGTTAGAAAATATGTCATCAAATCAGAGACTCATACTTGCTGTTGTTCTCTCATTTCTTTTTTTAGTTGGTTATACAACACTGTTTCCACAAGCGCTTCCTGTAGAAGCTGAGAATAATGTTTCTAAAACATCTTTAGTAATTGGTGAAAATGCACAAGCCATTAACACTGCAACAGCGCAAGCTGCAAATAACAGTACGCCTACCGGTGCCACTAAAGATGTTGATGTTCAAGAGTCAAATACTCTTGTTACAGTTGAGTCTTCAGCATTTACTGTGCAAATTGATACACTTGGACGTATCGCATCTAAGATATTAAAAGATAAAAAATATCTTGATGAAGATGGTAATAAAGCAGAATTGATTCCTAACTTTGGTGCGAAACCACTGTTTATCCGTTTTGCAACAACGGCTATTAATGATGAAGCGATGAAAACGCCATATACGGCATCTACTGCAACATTAAATGTAGATAATGGTTCTCAAAGTGTCGCATTGACACAAAAACTTAGCGCACTAACAATCACTAAAAACTTAACTTTTTATGCCGATGGGCACTATGATATTAAAATTGAATTAACTGAAAATGAGCGTTTTTATCTTTATACAGGTAAACATCCAGAAATAACTGAGCAGATGATGACAGTTGTTGGTACGATGATTTATGGTGGTGCAACAGATAAGCTGACTACTATTTATGAAGATGGTGATGTTGAAGGACGTGTGAGTTTTAATGATGTTGATCTTGTCTCTTCTTTTGATCAGTACTACGCAACTATTCTTTTTGGTTTTTCACCAGATGTGAGTGTATATGTAGAACGTGATCGTGATAATAATCCTGTAACTTATCTTGACCTCACTGGTACTACTGAACTTAAAGGTTATGTGGGCGATAAAAATTACAAGACTTTAGAGTCTATCAGTCCCGTTTTAGTTAATGCGATTGAATATGGTTGGTTTACTTTTGCTTCGGCACCACTGTTTAAACTACTTTCATGGTTACATGGATTTTTTGGAAACTGGGGATTTGCGATTATCGCTTTAACACTTCTTATACGTATCGTTCTTTATCCACTAACATACAAAGGTATGTTATCTATGGCAAAAATGAAAGATTTAGCGCCTAAGATTAAAGAGATCCAAGCAAAACATAAGGGTGATCCTCAGCGTATGAATGCGGCAGTTATGGATACTTACAAGAAAAATGGTGCCAATCCTTTGGGTGGATGTCTTCCTCTTTTACTTCAAATTCCAGTCTTCTTTGCAATCTACCGTGTTTTATTAAATGCAGTAGAGCTTCAAGGTGCTGAGTTTATATTATGGATTGGCGATCTTTCACGTATGGATCAGTATTATGTATTACCAATTTTAATGGGTGCTTCTATGTACTACCAGCAAAAATTGACACCAACAAATTATACAGATCCTATGCAAGAGAAGATTTTTAAATTTTTACCAATTATCTTTACATTTTTCTTCCTAACATTCCCTTCAGGTCTTGTTTTATACTGGTTTGTAAATAACCTTTTCTCAATTGCTCAACAATTTATGGTTAACCGTGCGTTTGCTGCTTCAAAAGTGATTCGTCACGAAGCGCATTTAGCGGAGAAAAATCATGATAAAAATTGAAGCAGCTAATTTAGAGGAAGCTTACTCCCAAGCTGCCTTAAAATTAGAGTGTTCAATCACAGAATTGAATACTGAAGTTATACAACAACCTTCAAATGGTTTTTTAGGTCTTTTTAAAAAGAGTGCGATTATTGTTGCTTCTTGTAAAATTGAAACTGTTACAGAAGTGCTACTTACTCCTGAACCAGAAGCGACAGTTGTTATAGAAGAGAGCTCTATTGAGGTTATAGAAACGCAGGTTTCTGAAGAAGAGATAGTAGTTGTAAAAAGCGAAGAGAAAAAAGTCAAGGTTCAAAAAAAGCGTGAAGAGAAGAAAAAACCTGACTTAAATGAGACAATGATGCCGGCATCATTTGTAACAACTCAAGATGACGACGATGATGTTTCTCAAACTTCTTATTATGATTCATATGACGATGAAGAGATCACAGAAAATATGTACAGTGCCAACGACAATGATGGGATAGTGTCAGAAATTCAAGAAGAGATTAATGAACTTTTTTCTCATGTGTGTTTTGAAATTGACAGTATTGCGGTTAGTATGTATGATGAAAACACATTGTTGGTTGAATTTTCAGGTAAAGATGCGGCGCTCCTTATTGGTAAAGAGGGTTACCGTTACAAGGCACTTTCTTATATGATTTTTAACTGGATTAATTCTAAATATCGTCTTCAATTACGTCTTGAGATCGCAGAATTTTTGAAAAATCAAGAAGAGTCTATTTCTCATTATCTTGTTGGTGTGATTGAAAATGTAAACAGAGATGGGCGCGCTCAAACAAAAATACTTGATGGTGTTTTAGTTCAGATTGCTCTTAAACAGTTACGTACTGCTTTCCCTGAAAAATATGTCGCTATCCGCTCAACTCGTGATGGAAACAAATTTATTATCATCAATGAATACAACAACTATTGATATTAATGACACCATAGCAGCGATTGCAACTGCTCATGGTGTTGGCTCTATCGCTATCATTCGTCTTAGTGGCTCTCGTGCCATTAAGATTGCTTCTAAGATTACCAAACTTCAAGAATTTACTCCACGTCATGCATATTTAAAAAAACTTTATAATAGTAAAGATGAACTTTTAGATGAGTCTTTAGTTATCTATTTTAAAGGACCCTACAGTTTTAGTGGTGAAGATATTATTGAGTTCCAATGTCATGGTGGTTTGGTTTTAGCGCAGCAGATACTAGAAACAACTTTAAGTTTTGGAGCGCGCTTGGCTGAACCAGGTGAATTTTCAAAACGTGCTTTCTTTAATGGAAAAATAGATTTGAGTGAAGCAGAAGCCATTGCTCAGATGATAGAAGCTAAAAGTGAAGATGCTGTAAAAATCCTAGCGCGCCAGATGAAAGGCTCTTTACGTGAGTATATAGAGAGTTCTCGTGATGAACTTATTCATGCACTTGCCTACTCTGAAGTGAGTATTGATTACGCGGAGGAAGATCTTCCTCAAGATATTATCGATCAGCTTATAGCGCGCATTGATGCTTTAAAAAAGAAGTTAGAAAAAACGCTTTTTGCTTCAAAAAGTAGAGCAGGGTTGATGCAAGGTTTTAAAGTTTCCATCGTTGGAAAACCAAATGTAGGCAAAAGTTCACTGCTTAATGCACTGCTTAATTATGAGCGCGCTATTGTCAGTGATATTGCGGGAACAACCCGTGATACTATTGAAGAAGAGGTTCGTGTGGGCACACATCTCATTCGTATTGTAGATACTGCGGGAATTCGTGATGCTAGTGATGAGATAGAACGTATTGGTATTGAGCGTTCTATTGAAGCGATTGAGCACAGTGATATTGTGATTGCACTGTTTGATAATTCACGTGCTATTGATGAAGAAGATAGACGAATAATAGAGTTGGTTGAACGTTATAAAGATGAAAAAGATATTCAGGTGATTGTTAATAAGTCAGATCTTGAAACTCTTTTTGATCATAGCGCGCTGCCTTTTGATGAGATCTTACTGATAAACTCTAAAGATGATGTGAGCGCGCTGATTAAAAATTTAGAGACCATTATGGACTCTAAAAATATTTCAGATGAGATTATGTTGATATCAAGTCGTCAAATTGACGCCGTCAATGCAACACTTTCAAATTTAAGAGAGTCTATTGACCCCTTAGAAGATCAAGAGCTGGAGATTTTTTCTTTCCATATGAATGAGGCGATCAAAGCATTGAACTCCATTACACGTCCTTATGATAATGAAGAGATGCTGGATAAGATGTTTGGCTCTTTTTGTTTAGGAAAATAGCCTTATGAAATATATTGCGATTGACTTGGGTCTTAAACGTATAGGATTGGCCATCTGTCTTCAAGGCGATTTGGTCACACAGATAACAGCGATTGAGCGTAAAAATCGTAATCAAGCCTCAGCTGCTGTAAAATCAGTCCTTGATGAGTGGGCAGTTGATGCTGTGGTGATTGGTATTCCTATGGGAGGATCAAGTGAGGATGAGATGCGTCGTCGTGTGGCACACTTTATGAACCTTGTTGATTTTCAAGGTGAAATTTTTTACCAAGATGAAGCGGACAGCTCTATTGAAGCCGAACATATGATGAAAGGCAATATCAAATATAAAAGAGATGGACGGGTTGATTCGCTGGCAGCTCAGATTATCTTGCAACGTTACCTAAGAACCATCAAATAAAATTTACCCACTACATTCTTTCTAAATTCTAACTTCCTACAATACGAAATCTTAAATACAACAAGGATTTCAAAATGAAACTTTTAAACAAAACATTAATCTCAACAGCAGCTGCCCTAACTGTACTATTTTCAGGTTGTGGTGAAACAACAACAGACAATAGTGCTTCATCTATTGTTGCCGATGATAATATCGTTACAGTTGAACGTGGACCTATCTTAGGTGCTTTGGTTCTTGATGCTAAGAAAAATAAAGCAAAAGACTTAGGTGATGGAAGATATGAGTTTAATACGAGTATTGATTATCCTATCGAAGTTGTTGGTGGATATATAGATGTCAACCGTAATGGTTCTATTGATTCTGGTGAAGTTAAAAATACAGTGGTTCTTAAAGCTGGCTCTGGAAAATCTGTTACACTGGTTAGTACATTAGCAACCGATACAGAGATGAGAGTGATGATGGAAGAGAACTTTGGTTTAACTTTAAAAGATATTGAGACTAAACTTCCTTCTAACAACACTGAAGTAGAAGCACTTTCGAATGAAATTTACGCAATGATGATTGATCAAGGTATCGAAGATATAGAGAAAATCAAGCTAAAACTTAAAGAAGAGGGTACTGTTTTAGAGATTAAAACTAAAATTACTGAGTATGAAGAAGATGGTAGAACCGTTGGTGAGCGCGAAGAAGCACTTATTGAAAGTCTATTAAATGCTCCTGTTATTTCTGATTTAGAAGTTGAAGAGATTGAGTTAAAACTTCAAGAACGTCATGATGGTCGTGAAAATGATATCTTAGAGTATCTTCATGATATTAATCTGAGTGCAGAACAAGAAGTAGCTTTACAAAATGCTTACCTATTACAAGATGTGGCATTAGACTTTTTAAATGATGCAGATATTGATGCAGAAACTAAGGCAGAAGTTGAACAAAAAACATTAGAGGCAAAAGAGAAATTAGAAGCTTTACTAACGCGTTATGAGATTGCTATCCCTACTGAAATGACAGCAGAAATGACAGCGGCAGTTGCTACACTTAAAGCCGCTATTCTTGCAAGTAGTGATCGTACGGAAATTCGTACTATGATTGAGAACTACCTTAAAACACAGTTTGAAGCAGTAATTGAAAGTATGCCAGAGTCTCTACGTATTACATTTGATCATGAGATGGAAATGAAAATGGAGATGGAAAATGAGATGGAAAATGCTGATGATTCAGATGATTCAGATGATTCAGATGATGAGATGAATACAACTATGGAAATGGAAGTTGAAATGGAAATGACAATGCTTAATGGTGCTTCATAAGCGAATATAGTTATAATATCTTCAAAAAGGTAGAAGCATGAAAATCCTCTTTCTTGAAGATGATACACTTCTGGCTCAAAGTCTTTTAGACGAGCTTGAGGAGTATGCATACTCTATCACTTGGGTGGCAGATGGCGATAGTGCTGCTGACGCAGCGTATGATAATAGCTATGACCTTTACCTATTTGATGTCAATGTCCCCGGCATCAATGGATTTGAACTTTTAAAATCACTACGCATTGCGAGTGATCAAACCCCTTGTATTTTTCTCACGTCAAAAAATGAGATTAAAGATATTAAGCTTGGTTTTGAATTGGGCGCGGATGATTACATCAAAAAACCTTTTGATTTGGATGAGTTACTCATTCGAATAGAAGCCAAACTTCCTAAACTCTCTAAAATACAACTGAGTCCCGGCTTTGCTATTGATCCTACTAACTATAGTATTATCTGTATGGATAAAGAGACAGTGTTGGCGAAAAAAGAGTTTGATATACTTCACTACTTTACTAAACGTCTTGATACTTTAATTGAGACGCAGTCTATTATTGATGATCTCTACCCTGATGAACCAATCAGTGTAGCTACCTTTCGTGTGTACATGAAAAATATTAAACGGCATATTGAAGGTGTGGCAATTATTGAAAATGTTAGAGGAGTTGGTTATCGCTTTAAAACCCTATGAAAAGCGTGCCCTGATTAGATTAATGAGCCTTTTTATGTTGGCTTATTTTGCTATCTTCTCCGTGATGGCACTGCTTTATTATTTCAAAGCGTATAACACCATCGCCAATGAAAATATTGCTAAGCATCGCATCAAGATTTCAGAATGCGAACGTCTAAGTCGTTTTGTTGATCAAGATTGCTCAAGTATTAAAGTGGTGAATGAGTTTGATCTTAAAAGTGTTTATCTTGATATCAGTATTGCTTTAGTTCTTACATTTTTTATTTTTTTACTCTTTAGTTATATCGTAGCGCGCCACGCACTTAAACCGGTGCGTGATTCGATTAATT
>JADGDM010000115.1:0-357 GCA_016744905.1 Sulfurimonadaceae bacterium
CCCTGAGAAAACGATGGATTTTGGAGTTGGGTATGAACTAGACAAAGACATTAGTGTTTATTGGTCAAATCGTGTGATGGATAAGGTTTCAGCAACAATGACTGAGGGCTCTAAACCACTTCCTATGTATTGGCAAAGTGATTTACATATAGATTACCGTAGCAGTAAAAATTTAAAATATGCGTTACAAGTTTATAATATGTTTGATAGAGAAAATTATAGATCATCTTTACAACTAGATCCAAATGGTATGCGCTCAGAACCATTAAGTGTTATGTTAAGTGCTACATATACATTTAATTAGTAATACTATTGGCCACCTTTTCTGCTTGGATGATAGCACCTTCTAGGTAGCCA
>JADGDM010000115.1:367-2693 GCA_016744905.1 Sulfurimonadaceae bacterium
TGGATGCTCTCTTAAGGGTAGAGAATCTTTTGGTGTGGACGTGAAGTTTTCTTTTCTCCAGTCCAGCAAATGTATATTGAGTATTTCTTCATTAGTTATATTAAAAACTCTCTGTAGCTGTAGTCTCAAGTCGTGCTCAAAAGTTTGCATATTTGCTGAGGCACTAACAAATCCAAAGAGTGCATGAGAATCTTGGGTAGAAGCATCGTGAATCTCACTTAATGGTCCTTGGTGTGAAAAGACAAATCCACTGAGATTATTTTTCTTCCAAAAGGATGTCTCAAACTCAATGACACACTTAGCACTATTTCCCATCCATGTTTGTGTCTGCTTTAATGCAGTTAAGTGATTTCCACTTAGTGTTGGATGAAAATTGATGTTTGCTGCTAAACGAGGGGCTAATGTGACTATCACTTGATTGGCATAATAAGAATGCTTATTTACTTCTATTTGAACTTTATTTTCTTTATTTTCTATAGCTAACTCAACTTTCGCACATAAAACCCAACTCTTTTTGAGTATAAGCACTGAGAACAGCGATAATCTGTAGAATGTTTTTATTATCCTTGACAACATTTTGTATTTCAGAGATTTTTGTAAGTATTTTTATAAAGAGTTGCATTGATATAGCTAGTGATTCAAGCTCGCACTCTAAATCTCTGAAAAGTTCACCAAGTGTTTGTGGCTCATTTTTTATACGGTTGATGTAACTGACGATGTTGTATGCAAACATAGAAAGTGTAATTTTTGCAATAAGGGCTTCATAGATACGGTTCTCTTCTTTACCAAGTCCAAAGAGACTTCGTAAATCTTTGTATCCTTGTTCAATATTCCATCTCTTTTTATATGTTGCTAAAATATCTTTGCCAGATAGGGCTATATCAGTAGAGATAAAAACAAGTAAGTCTTTACCTGTATGAAGAAACACTAATTTCACTTTACCAAGAACAGCATGTTCTATAATCGCATCGAAATATTTATAGGATATTTTTCCATGCTTGCCACTGCTTTTATGACGATACTTTTTCAAATCATCATAGATTGAATTTAGAGTTTTATGCTTACCTTTAAAGTTCCAGATGAGTTTGTTGTTGGGTAGTCTTGCGATGATAGGCATTCCTAAGTCATTGGCTTGTTTTATGAAGTTTGGTTTTGCGTACCAACTGTCTACAAGTAGATAATCTGCTTCAACACCACTATCTAAAGCCCTTTCAAGCATTTCGATAGCAAGAATATTTTTGCCTTTTATAATCTCACTCTTTCTCTTATATGCATTACTTCGATGATGTAATGTCGTTGTGAAATCTGCTATCTTTTTTCTTTTACTATCATTCATCTTAATAGAAAAATCAAGTTGAAATGTTGAGTGTGAATCTGCATAGTTTAGAGATACAATATTGAGTGCATTGATTGTTCTATGCTCTTTATTGCTCCAAATATATTTACAGCTTCCTTCAATGTGTTTACCTCGCTTAGCCTCGACTGTATCGTCAATAATGAGTAACCGATGCTCATCTGTTTTATGAAGTGTTTTTATTTTTTGCAACATAGCTACAGAACTTAGTAACAATAGATTTCGCCAATTATAGCGACTATCCTTGATAAATCTATAGTAGGCATCTTTGCCAAATGCATGCTCACTCTTCTTTATGAAAGTCGATTGTCTCTTCTGCATTACAAGCATATAGAGAAAATGAAGAATGATTTGAAAAGGAGGATAGCCAACATCTCTTTTTACAAAGTTACTCTGTTTGAGTATCTTTGTAATTTTTATCTCTTGTAATACTTCTAGTATTGGATTCTTTAATAAACCCTTCATAGCATAGTTGATATAATTTGCAAGTTCCATAAAAATAGCCTTTATTAATTATGTTGTGGTAACAAAATTATACTGAAAAGTGGCTATTTATGGGCTTTAATACTCAACTTAAGTTTGTGAATTTAGTGGAATCTATGTGCGAAAGTTGAGTTTATTATTTTAACTTAAAAAAATTACACCAATATACGAGAACATTAACTATTGATATCAGTTATATAAAACAACAATATATAGTGATATCGTGTTAAACGCGATATGATGAATGGTAATTTAGTAGGTCCATTTATCTATATAGCTCCATTACCTCATTTTTACCACTATCAGGCATTAAATGGGAATATCTTAATGTCATTTCAATGTTAGCATGGTGCATAAGATTTTTTATGGTGATAATACTTGCGCCATTCATAGCAAGATGAGAAGCAAAAGTATGTCTAAGACTATGGATTACTACCCTGTGTTTTCTGTCTGTACTTTCTAAATCTTTATTAAAAAGTTTATTCATAA
>JADGDM010000081.1:0-397 GCA_016744905.1 Sulfurimonadaceae bacterium
ACTTTATATTAAGTTTAATATTTGGATTTTTTTCATTGAGAAAAAGGCGTTTTTCTTTTTTTCCATTTTTTAAGGATACTTTGTTTGAACTAATACTTATTAGTTCATAGCCTTTGACAAGTTCACCTTTTTTATACCATGTTCCACTAATTAGTGCACTATTATTCATTACTACAGTGAGTACTAATGGAGCGTCTATCACTTTAGGAGTAGTACTTGTTTTTATTCCATTACTATTGGTGCTTGTATTCACTACTGCATTTGTAGAAGTTTTTTTACTATTTTTTTCACTTTTAACATATATAAAGGGATCATGTAACTTTTTAGAAATGTATTTACTCATTCCTACTCTTTGCGGTTTTATTTCTTGTACTTTTTGATCTACCCATGTCAACTG
>JADGDM010000081.1:407-11392 GCA_016744905.1 Sulfurimonadaceae bacterium
GTCGTAGTTAATATGCTTATTACTAGTAAAGTTTTCATTAGTATGTAATCCCCCAAACTGATATTTTGAGCTCTGCATTTAGCTTGTCTTCTGACTTTAGTGAATAATCATGTAAGTCAACAACTAAAAAGCTTTGCTCAAGTGAATCAATAAACTTAATCATATTTTTAAAGCTACCACTGGCGTCTATAGTAATATCTAAAACATGTCCAAACGCGGTTTTATCATCAGCAAATGCATTGGTAAATTTTTTTAATCTAATTCTATTGCTTTGAGCACTTTTAGATATAGAGTCAATGTACTCACCCCAAGTTTGCTCATCGTAATACAACTCAGCTATCTGCTCTATTTGATATTTAATATAAGCATTTGAATCTTTAAATTCAGAAAATTTAACTTCAAGCGATTGTGCTTCACTCTCTAATTGAACTATTCTATCCTCTGGATTGATCTGTAAATACTGGGTGTCAACAGAAATTTTCTTTTCAATAGATTTGACTGACGTTTGAGACTTTTTCAAACTACTTAAACTATTGTCAAATAAAAACCAGTAAGAGATAAAACCAAGAAGGCCAATAATCATTACATAGGTTCCAATAATATCACTTTGCTTCTTACTTTTAAAGGATTCATCTATTTTATACAAATATTCTTCGATATTTATTTTCATCTCAGTACCGCCTTTAATTCTGCCGAATAACGTTTAGTTTCAGCATCATAGTCAATTGAATTAAGTAAAAACTCATATCTGTCATTTTTATTTTTTGTTAAATATTTCAGTGTATTTGTAATTCTTTTATTTCTATAGGCTGAAATATTAAAGGTAAATACTTTAGCTTTTTCTTCAGAGTAGCTAGATTGTGTTAATAAAACTTTTTGCTTATTAAAATCAGCAACAAATTCAGAAATTATTTTAGCTTTCATTGGATAATTTACTTTAACGTCATGAATTTTTGTTAAAGTTTCTTTTTTAGTATCAAATTCTTTTTTCTCAACATCTAGGAGCTTTTGGATTCTAGTCTTATTGGCTACCTTGAGGTTAATGGTTGCTTCTCGTGTAACCTTGATATTGTGTAGTTCACTATACTCTTCTTGTAAAAGTGAAGTTTGTAGGTCCAATGCATACGCCCCTGACCAATTCCAAATTGGAGGTGCCATTGATACCATTAGTGCTACCGCAGTAGTAACAATGAGTTTACCGGATTGTCTTTGTAGAAACGGCGGAGGTCTATGATAATCAGTAAAATTACATTCATATTTATTTTCACTTTCAATAAGCGTGTATAGGTGCATTAAAAGATGGATTTGATCGATATAAAATTCTTCTGTTTCAAATCCATAATCAAACTTGAAGGGTTTCGCTGAAAGTCCTAAATAAGTCTGACAATACTCATCTAAACCAGAGATTTCACCAATTTGCGAGCCGATATATATTTCATCGATCTTCTCAATATTATAGGCTCTTTTTGCATAGGTTAATACATCATTAATATGTAAGAAAATTTCACCAAATAGTTTGATTAAGTATTTCTGATAATCAGTATTTGACGTTCCTAATCCTTCTGTAGCAAGGAGTGTTAAAAAGTTTTCTTTATCAACTTGCTCACCTAGAAGTTCACAAAAACGTTCATGCATTTGTAGTAAGGAGAATTTTAGTGATTTTGTATAGACAAATTCTTGCTCATTATATATCGTGAAAAATGCATCATTTTCTTGAAAATAAATATAGCAGTGTACTCCACTGTCTTCAATGATTTCTTTTGCATAAAGTGTTTTAAGTAGAAGTGGCACGGGAATAATTTGATCAATGTATTTCACTTCACTCACAGATTGAGTAAACTCTTCTTCTAACGAAATAGGGTCTACTACAAAGACATGAAAGTATCTGTTGTTTTCATCAGCATTATTAGCAGCTTCAATATAATTTATACGGTATTCTGTTGCCATATCAAGAGCAAGCTCTTCATAGGTTTTATTCTCAATCGCATAATGGATATCTTCATCAGGTATGTTTTTACTAACGGAGATGTAGTCAGATATAAAGCTTTTTGTATTTAAATAAGAAATTGCATATTGCTCTTTCGTGAATTCAGGCTTTTTTTCTACTTCTACACGTGTAGTAGAACCCGAAAAATAATCATTTTTATATGGGTTTATTGAGATTGTTTTTGAAAAAGTTTGTTTTTGTGCTGTAGCCATATCTCACTTTCCTAGTTTAAAGTTTACGTTAATTGTCCCGCAAAATTTATCATTTTTGTATATTTCAACTCTAAAAATTTTAGAGTTTTTATCTATAGAGAATTTTTTACTCATATTTTTATAAAAAATTCCTACTCCACTCTCATCTTTGTAATGTTTATTAGTAAAACCTATAACATTAACTCGGATGTTTGCTTGTTTAATAACTGTAAAATCGTCACTTACAGAGATTTCTGTAGCAAAATTTACATTTTCTTTTTTATCAGTTATAAATTTTACTGATTCTTGACAATCAGAATAGATGAAGTTTTCTTTATACAAAGTACTTATCTTTTTATTACCAATAAACAGTTCAATGACTTTTGAATTTTGATGTACACTGCCTAGTACATGAGAAAACTCAAATTCATTCTTATTTGATTTTAGCGGAATATAACTTAAATATTTTCTTATATCACGTAAATTTAATAAGATTTTGTTATTTATTACGATTTCACCGTTTTGTTTTAAAAGTTCTGAAACCCCTTCTAGCGTGAGATTAAAGTCTTTTGTAAATTCAATTTCCATAATATTCATAAACTCTTCTATTGCATTTAGTTGGTAAAAAACTTTTTGACTCAGTGTTTCTAGATTTTTACTTGTCTCAATTGCAAAAGCAGGTTTATTGTGGGTTACGGCAAAGTAAGTTAAAGAATGTTGCATGCTTTCATCATGAAATTTTGTTTGCGTATTTCTAACGTCAAAAATATGATGCTTCTTAAATAATTTTGTATTTAGTTTTTTCTTAACTTTTGATGCAATTTTATTGAGTTCACAAAAGGTTGGATTACTTTCCATTATACTTTGATCTATAACAAATGTTTGTCCCCAAGCATTAGGATTAAATATAGTACTTTCATAATTTTCTCTATAAAATCCATGTCCATCATGCAGATTTAAAACGATGTCAATTTCAGGAGATAGTATGACTTTTTTTATATCATCTACTATTTTAGAATCTTGATCCTTTTCTTGTAGATTGGAAAACTTTCTATTCATATCTCCATTTATACCACGCTTGTTCTGCTGTATACTTTTTCTGTTAAGGTCTGGAACAACCCATAAGTTGCCTTTTTGAACTTTATAGTGCTGTGCTAGAATAGCGGCTGAAAAATAACCACCAGGTTCATTTCCATGTATGCCACCTATGACGAGAAGAGTTGGCTTTGTTGGACTTTTATTTAGTTTGATTAAATTAAAGTCCTGTGCCAAAAGATGGAACTGGAATATAAGTAAAAGTAAAGTATATTTCAAAGTTATTTCTCTGCGATTATCTGTATTGTATCATTGCTATCAAGCTTTATAATAAGAATCTTATTCCCTCTAAAGGTAGTCCGAATGGATTGGTAATTCTCTTGGAAAGTAATTTGATAAATATCCTTGCTATCTGGATATGGTAGGATCTTAATATCATAAATATGTATTAGTTTGATATCATTAAGTGAAAAGATATACTCTTTCATTTTATAAAATTCATTATATGTTTTTCCGTCAAAGCGTTTAAATTCAGATGAGTAAAATTTTATATAGTCAAAAAATTGATTATCTCTCCATGCATTTTTCCATTGATAAAGCTGTGTGATAATTGATGTGATATTTTTTATATCAACATCACTTTTTTGAGAGGACTGAATAATAAGTTTGGTGTTTTTAATTTCCGAATTGGCTTCTAATTGCACCATATCATTATTTTGAATGGCAATACAACCTTTTGTAAATGTTTCTCTATCCCCATTTAGTGGTAGTCCATGTATCCAAATTCCAGATCCACCTTTATCTCTTATTTTGTCATAAAAATTTGGATAAGAAGTGACGTATGCAAATGGACCATAAAATGGATCAACTTTTTCTAGCTTTTTTGTGATATTATATATTCCAACTGGTGTCTTTAAATCACCTTCTCTATTTTTATCACCATCATTTTTTCCTGTATAAGCTGAAAGTAAAATCTGCTTTTTATAGGTTCCGTTAGCATCTAAAATGTAATGAGAAAGCGTTGAATTATTTTTATCACAAAATAAAATTTCAGGGCTATTTTCAAAATATCCAAATTGTAGGTCTTTGTCGCTTAGTAGAGTGTTCCAGTAATTACGAGATTCTAGTTTCGCATCCCACTTCGTCAGTATCTGCTCAATACCATTTTTACGATATTCTTCAAAGTCATCTAGTGCATTTAAAGATATTGTTATTAAAAGTAAAAATAGGTAGTGAATCATTCATACCCTAAGTCAGCAAGCATCTCTTTATCATTGGTCCAGCCTTTTTTGACAGATACAAATAGGTCTAAAAATACTTTTTTCTGACTAAGAATTTCAATTTTTTCTCTAGCAGCTTGTCCAATTCTTTTGATAGCTGCACCATTTTTACCGATGATAATAGGTTTTTGTGAGTCTTTCTCAATAATTATAGTAGCACGTATTGTATCCATAGTATCAGTCTCATCAATCTTATCAATTAAAACATCTGCTGCATAAGGAATTTCATCTGAAATATTGTCGAAAATTGCTTCACGAATAAATTCTTTATATATGTCACGTAGCATCTGCGTTGTAATATCTTCTGGATCATAAAGATAAGGTGACTCATCAAGATTTTTAACAATCACATCAAGTAAATCATCGCGTCCTACTTTTTTATTCACAGACATTGGGATAAGTGCCTCAAAATGATCAGAGTACTGATTATATTGCATGATACGTTTAAGAAGTCTATCTTGTGATACTTGGTCAATTTTAGAGATAACTATAATATGTTTACGATGAGTGAGTTCTAGAAATTTTTCATAATGACTGGTGTCATCAGTCACGGGAGCTAGGTAGATAACGATATCACAATCTCCAATGGCTCTTAGAGCTTCATCAAGCATGTATTGGTTAATTAGTCGTTCTTTTTCATGTAGACCTGGCGTGTCAATAAAAATAATCTGATCATCTTTGTGCATAACAATAGCATTTGAGCGTTTTCTAGTTGCATTTGCTTTTTGACTAACAAGTGCAATTTTCTCACCTAAAATCCAGTTCATTAAGGTACTTTTACCTGCATTTGGACGTCCAATTAATGCTGCGAAACCTGCTTTAGTCATCTTTTTTCCTTTTATAATATATAGCGTGAGAGATCTTCATCTTCAACCACTAAATCTAATTTATCATGAACCATCTCGGAACTAATGCTGTATATTTGTCCTGCGTAAGATTGTGCATCAAAACTTATCTCTTCAAGTACATTTTCTATAATTGTGTGTAGACGACGCGCACCAATATCTTCTGTTTTTTCATTGGCCTTATGGGCTAGTTTTGCAATGGTTCTGATAGAAGCATCTTCAAATACTAAGGTGACATCTTCAACAGAGAGTAAGGCAATATATTGTTTAAGTAGTGAATTTTTTGTTTTAGTTAAAATCTGATACATGGCCTCTTCATCTAATGACTCCAGTTCAACACGTAATGGAAAACGACCTTGAAGTTCAGGAATTAAATCACTTGGCTTTGACACATGAAAAGCACCAGCTGCAATAAAGAGAATATGATCAGTATTGACAATTCCAAATTTAGTTGTGACGGATGAACCTTCAACAATAGGTAGAAGGTCACGTTGGACACCTTCTTTACTTGGATCATTACGTCCTTCAGATTTTGAACTTACAGCAATTTTGTCAATTTCATCTAAAAAGATGATTCCTCCATCTTCTGTTCTACGAAGTGCTTCAACGCGAATAGCTTCTTGATCTAGTAACTTGTCTATTGCTTCATGTTTAAGTGACTCTTTCGCTTCTTTAACCGTAATCTCTTTTTTTGTACTATTTGTATTCATTGAAGTAAACATTTGCGATAGAGAATCTTGAACTTTTACCATTTCAGGAGGAAGATTAGAATCATTAAACTCGACATTTATTTTTGCAATTTCGATTTCAATACGTCGCTCATCCATATCACCCGCTTGAACACGAGCCATCATTCGTTGACGAGATTTTTGATACTCTTCTTTTTTTTCTGTTGTGGCAGAACTTGGTAAAGGTGGTAATAATTTATCAACTATACGTTCTAAAACATATTTTTCGATTTGTTCTACAGCGTTTTCTTCAAACTCTTTTTTGACTATATCCATAGCAGTGAGTATCAAATCACGTATCATAGACTCAACATCACGTCCTACAAAACCTACTTCAGTATATTTACTTGCTTCGACTTTAATAAAAGGGACTTTCATCATTTTTGCCAAACGACGAGATATCTCAGTCTTTCCCACACCTGTTGAACCGATCATTAAAATATTTTTCGGCATAACTTCATTTTGCATTTCAGTATCAAGTTGCATACGTCTGTAGCGCGTTCTCAGTGCTAATGCAATAGTTCGTTTTGCCTTGTCTTGGGAAATGACATAGTTGTCTAGATAGTCAACTATCTCTTGAGGAGACATGTTCATTTAGTTGTCCTGAAGTTTTAATATTTTAATATTATGATTTGTGTAGATACAGAGGTCAGCAGCGATATGAAGACTCTCTTTAACGACTTCTTCCTCACTAAGTGCTGCATGTTTTTTTAAGGCACGCGCTGCAGAGATAGCATATGATCCACCACTTCCTATTGAAGCAATTTCTCCATCTTCAGGCTCAACAACATCACCCGTCCCTGTGAGTATAAATATGTGTTCACGATTAAGGACAATCATCATCGCTTCAAGTTTGCGTAAAATTTTATCTTTTCGCCATGCTTTTGAAAAGTCAATGATGGCTTTCATCATATCACCTTTTCTGGTTTCTAAATAACCCTCAAACATGTCGAAAAGATTAAATGCGTCAGCAGTCGAACCAGCGAATCCTGCCAAAATTTGACCTTGATAGAGAGATCTAATTTTAGTAGCATTATTTTTAAGAACAGTATGTCCAAAAGTGACTTGACCATCACCTCCAATTACTGCTCCATTTTTACCTTTATAGGCAAGAATTGTGGTTGCGTCAAACATTATTCGCCTACAACTTCTACGTGTAGTGTCGCATGCATCCCATGGCCGAGTTTAAAATCTAGATCATGTTCCCCTACTGTTTTGATTGCATCTTTATGATTGATATGCTTTTTATCAATTTCAATTTTGTGCTGATCTAGTAGAGCATGGGCAATTTCGTCTTTAGTAACTGATCCAAATAGGTGACCATTTGAACCCAGTTTTTTTGTAACAATAATCTCTAGTTTATCTAGTTTAGCACGTAAAACTTCTAGCTCAGCAATCTCTTTTGCTTCTGTCGAAATTTTTAGTTGAATGGCTTTTTCGTTTTCTACTAAAACATCTTCAGTAGCGCGCTTAGCAAAACCTTTTCCAATTAAAAAGTTTTGACCATAGCCATCTTTCACATCTTTAACTTCACCAGCTTTACCCAGGCTTTTCACATCTTTGATTAAAAGTACTTTCATATTATCTCTCTTTCTCCCCACCGTAAGATACTATACCGTGTGTTAGATTTCCAATTTTTGAGTAACCCATATCTGCAAGAATTCTTGAACAGTGTGCACTACGACTACCAACATGGCAATAAAGGATGATGTTTTCATCTTTATCCAGTTTAGCTTCTTCAAGTGTTTGGAAAAAACTACTTGTTGGAACCAATGCATCAGCACCTTTAATATGACCCATTTGCCATTCCATATGCTCACGTACATCTACCAATTTAAATTCTACCATATCAAGGTCACGCGCTTCAAGTAGTGAAGTGATTTCATCACCATCAAGCTCATCTTTATTAACAAGAACTTCACACTCTTCTTTTGTTAATCCACGAGAATGAGTATGAACAGCTTCTTCCATACCCAGTTCAATACGTCTATTTGCAGCAAATTCTGGTGTACAGAAAATTTGACAGTGACATACACCTGTTTCAGGAATTTCATGCTCAATAGCAGGCTTACAAGGACAGATTCTATCCTCAACACTACGTGGCTTACCATCAACTTCTTCAACCATAAAACAAGGACAAAAACGTTTTTTGTACATCATTTTATTACGCGCAAGACCCATTTGAACGCCTTCGTTGATCTCTTCTTGAGGATTGTAAGACCAACCAAACTGATTAACGACTTTATCAGTAAACTTAATAGCTTTTTCCATCTCTGTTTGAAACTCTGGTGAATTCATATCAATTTTAATCATTTTTTGTCCTTTTTATTGTTTAAATTTTATTTGTTTCTACGCGCTTTACCTTCAATGATAAAACGTAGTGCATTTAGCTTGATAAACCCTGCGGCATCTTTTTGATCATAAACTTCATCCTCTTCGAATGTTGAATACTCCTCATTAAATAGTGATAATTCAGATGAACGTCCTACCACGATAACATTGCCTTTGTAAAGTTTAAGACGTACTGACCCATTTACAAATTTTTGCGTATTATCGATTGCAGCTTGTAACATTTCACGCTCTGGTGCAAACCAAAAACCATTATAAATAAGCTTTGCGTATTTAGGCATCATCTCATCTTTTAAGTGTGCCGCTTCACGATCAAGAGTAATTGATTCGATAGCTCGGTGCGCCTTTAACATAATAGTTCCACCTGGTGTTTCATAACATCCACGTGCTTTCATCCCTACAAAACGGTTTTCTACAATATCAATTCTTCCAATACCGTGTTCACCACCGATTTCATTTAATGTTTTTAACATCGTAGCAGGTGAAAGTTCTTTTCCATCTAATGAAATTGGGTCTCCATTTAGGTAGCCAATTTCAATATATTGTGCTTTATCGGGAGCATTCTCTGGTGAGTTTGACCAAAGCCACATAGACTCTTCTGGTTCAGCACTAGGATCTTCTAAGTGTAGGCCTTCGTAAGAGATATGGAGTAAGTTTGCATCCATTGAATAAGGACTAACAGAAGGGTTTCCATTTTCATCAAGATGTTTCTTATCAATAGAAATACCGTGATCTGCTGCGTATGCAAGAAGTTTTTCACGTGAGTTAAGATCCCACTCTCTCCATGGTGCAATAATAGTTAGTGTAGAGTCTTGACCCAAGTAACCCATTTCAAAACGTACTTGATCATTACCTTTACCAGTTGCACCATGACTAACGCCATCTGCACCGGTAAGTTTTGCAATCTCTGCTTGACGTTTAGCAATTAGTGGGCGGGCTATAGAAGTCCCAAGAAGGTATTCACCCTCATAAATGGCATTGGCTCTAAACATTGGATATACAAAATCTTTTACAAACTCTTCACGTAAGTCATCGATAAAAATATTTTCAGGTTTGATGCCAAGTTCAAGAGCTTTAATACGTGCAGGCTCAAGTTCTTCACCTTGACCAAGGTCTGCTGTGAAAGTTACAACTTCACACTGATATTCGTCTTGTAGCCATTTTAATATTACACTGGTGTCAAGTCCACCAGAATAAGCTAAAACTACTTTTTTTACCTGTTTTTTCATGCAATTCTCTCTGTTCTTATTTTTTCTAAATTTCGTGATTTTATCTAAAATTAGATGAACAACAAGTTAAAGAGGGAAAGTAGTTCTGATAGAAACAAGTTTTACTAAGGCTAAATTACGAAGAAAGCTCTCCGTAAAAGTGTATTTTAGCCTTTCACATCAAAAAGCATGCCTGTCAATTCTTGCATGGCAGGGAGAAGAGTTTGTGCTTGCTCTGCTGGAAACCTTCTAATCAATCTATCTGTTTGTGCTTCAATAACTGAGACATAAAAATCCTCAGAACTGTTATCATAGCCAAATCGTAAAGAGGTGTTTATTGGCGATAGTGATTTATTAAGATCATCTACGAGTGCCTCTAGTTTTTCTTGAGAATCGATTTTTGATCCACTGACTTCTTGTGCTTTTGCTTCATTTTGTGCAATTTTTACGACTTCTTGTTGAACACTTTGTGTACTGCTTGAACGTGTCTGTGTTCCACTTCCTTGTGGGTTTGAATTGTTTGTAATTGTATTTGCGACTTCCATGTCTTATCCTTTACTTTAGAATTCCTAATAGGTATATCGACGAGATCAATAAGAACTTTAACTTTTTTCAATAAAATTTATTTATGTTAAGATGTCAAAAATTTTTGAGGCATTGCAGATGATATATGAAGCACAGGGACAAACTATAGATCTAAGTAAAATTACGAGACTTTATCCAGCTGCTACAGTTATTGCAGGTGGGGAAACAGCACATGTTTCATTAGAGTGGGCAGATATTAAAGAAAATGAAGTGCATATTAGTGCTTTTATTCTAGTTTTTGATTTTGATGCACTTGGAGAAGAGATAAAGTCACGAGTAGAATTAAACTACTCTACCAAAGAAGAATTAATAGACGCAATGAAAGATGTAGCTCAGTACTTAAACTAAATACTATTTTGATTTAAAGATGAGCTGTAGTGGGTTAATATGGTAGCTTTTCTGAGTGACTTCAAACATCAATTCACTTTCTACTCGGCCAATAATAGCCCCTTTTTTTACTCTTTTCCCATTTTTAATTGTGGGCGCGATTTTATCAAGATGTGCATAAATAGTATGAATACCACCGCTATGTTCTATAATAACAACATTATCAAGTAATGGCGTATTCTTTGCCAGTATGATTTTTCCATTGAGGACACTTCTGACCTTACTTGAGTTATTGATGGGTTTCATACTTATTGATTCATTAAAAATTTTAATTTTATAAATTGGGTCTGTATATGCTCCAAATTTCTTAGTTACTTTATAACTCAATAACGGGGATATTGTTCGTGATCCGGTATACTTTTTACTTTTAACACTGGTATAAGGAGAAGC
>JADGDM010000116.1 GCA_016744905.1 Sulfurimonadaceae bacterium
TCAAGTGCCTTTTTCTTTGCAGTTGCCGCGGCCATTACCCCTAAATCAAATGTGATTTTAAAAGGGGTTACTTTTAATGAAACACGTATTGAAGCTTTTAAAGTTTTAGAACGTATGGGTGCACAGATTACCTACTCTCTTCGTGAAGATATTTATGAGCCTATTGGTGATATTATGATTAAAAGTGCACCCTTGCGCGCTGTGACGGTAGAAGATAATATAGCGTGGTTGATTGATGAATTACCAGTGCTATCTATCGCGTTTGCCTGTGCACATGGAACCAGTTTGGTTAAAAATGCTGAAGAGTTACGTGTTAAAGAGAGTGATAGAATTAGTACCGTAGTTGATAATTTGAAAATTTGTGGCATAGAAGTAGAAGAGTTTAAAGATGGTTACTCTGTAACGGGTGGAACACTTCTTCCTGCTATTGTAGAGAGTTATGGAGATCATCGTATTGCGATGAGTTTTATGATTGCAGGACTTCGTTGTGGAATGAAGGTTGAAGATGTTGATTGTATTAACACCTCATTTCCAAACTTTTTTGAACTTTTAGGTGAAATTACAAAGGTGGAAACTGATGAAAATTGAACTGGCTGAGAATTATGGATTTTGTTTTGGGGTTAAGCGCGCTATTAAAATAGCTGAAGATCATCAAAACTCGGCAACCTATGGACCACTTATTCATAACTCAAGAGAAATCGCTCGTTTAAATAGTGATTTTAATGTAGCACTGAAAGAAGATTTACATGATTTTCATACGGGTGATACGGCAGTAGTTCGAACACATGGTATTCCTAAAAATGAGTTAAAACACCTGAATGAGCAGAATATTAATGTTATTGATGCGACGTGTCCTTATGTAACCAAGCCGCAGCAGATATGTGAAGATATGTCCAAAGAGGGTTACGAGATTGTCATTTTTGGTGATGATGTACATCCTGAAATCAAGGGTGTTAAAAGTTACTCTACTACGGGAGCGACTGTTGTTAATAGTGTTGACTGTTTAAAAGATAAAGTTTTTAAAGACAAAATCGCTCTGGTAGCACAAACGACTAGAAAGGTCGAAGAGTATGCAGCTATTGCTTCATATCTTATCCCTCGATATAAAGAAGTACGTGTGTTTAATACCATCTGTAATGCAACTTTTGAAAATCAAGAAGCAGTCTTAAAATTGTCAAAAAATGCAGATATAATGATTATTATTGGTGGTTTAAACTCTTCAAATACCAAACAACTTCATTCTATTGCTGAGGACTATTGTGGTGATAGCCATCATATTGAAGATGCTGATGATATTGATATGAAGTGGTTTGATAACAAAAAGCATTGTGGCATCAGTGCGGGTGCTTCCACACCAGATTGGATTATCCAACAAGTTGTAGAAAAGATAGAAAACAAGTAATAGCGAACTTTACGCTATCTACATGGATATAACTGGCACCTTAATGCCTATGATAATAACTTTACTCGTAACAACAACATCAATCCAAGCTCCTCCATCTGTTTAGAAAATGCTTGGGAGTATACAAAAGGTGAGGGTGTTCTAATTGCCATCATTGATGACAGTTTTGAGGTGAGTCATGAAGATATGAACAGTTCTAAGATAACGACTTACAATGTCTCTACACGTAGAGTAGATGTAAGCAATAGCAGTAACTACGCTTCTCACGGAACACATACTGCAGGTGTTATCTCTGCTAGCGATAACAGTGTAGGTGGAGTAGGGGTAGCTCCCAATGCAGACCTTCTTCTTATCAAGGTTGATTTCTTTAGCACACAAGGTTTTGATAGTGAGATCATAGAAGCGTTTGAATACGCTAAAAATGCAGGCGCAAAAGTCATAAACAACTCATGGGGAACAGATAACGTCAGTGAGATATTAAGTAAGTGAGTATAAATAATCTCATACCCAATGAGAAGAGAAGTTATAAGATACAAGGCGAAAGTCCGCAGGAGCTATTAATAGCTTCAAGGGCTTTTAACGAAGTAGCTTGTGACTTCTCTTCTCACCCGAAGGGCAACATTTAAAAGATTCATCTTCTGCGTTGAACTTCATTCAACGATGCCAGCATCGCCAAATAAAGCTCGCCTTGAATCTAAACCTTTTAAATGTTGTTGGCTATGAGATTATTTATACTCACTTACTTAAAGTGCAGAGATAAGAAGCATCGTAGAATCAAACATCACCGTTATCTTCTCCGCAGGTAACAGCAACAAGAACCTAGATGGATCCATAGAAGATGAATCAGAACTCCCCTTTGTGATAGGGGTAGGTGGAAGCAGTGAATACTCTACAAAGTCTACCTACTCAAACTATGGATCAAACATAGATATCGTAGCACCCAGTGGTGAAAACATCGGAGTACTCACCACGGATGAATCAGGCTCCTTTGGAGACAACAAAAACTCAGAACTTGGCGGTGAGATAAATAACAACTACCACCTCTTCAAAGGAACCTCTGCCTCTGCGCCAATAGTCTCAGGAGTCAGCGCGCTAATACTCTCAATTAATTCAAACCTTACTCCATCACAAGTAAGAGAGATAATCATTAATAGTGCAGATAAGATAGGTAACGTAGCTTATGATGATGTAGGCTTTAATCTTGAAC
>JADGDM010000082.1 GCA_016744905.1 Sulfurimonadaceae bacterium
ATATTTACTTGTTATTAGTTTACTAATCTTTCGTTACTCATAACAAAACGCAATCTTATTGCCTTTTTTTATGAGATATATACATTATGATATTTTAAGAGACTCAAGTCTCTTGTATGAAAGTAGTTATTTAGCGAATAAAGAAGGCCAGAGAAGTTCTAATCGCTTAGCTAGTGCGTAAGCCAAGAGAGGAGGAACAGCGTTTCCTATGACTTTATATGCGCCTGATCCAGATAGATTATAGGGATCAGAATGTTTTCCTTTTCTTACAAATGTGTATTCATCAGGGAAAGTTTGAATTCGTGCACATTCTCTTACTGTTAACCGTCTCTCTTGATACTTTATAAGCTCTTGAGTATATTTTCCACCATTGTCACTACTTAGTCTTCTATATTCTATATTCCCATGATGCTCAGCGCGTATAGTAGGCGCTACCGAATCTAATTTGATTTCGACATTACCTTGGTAACCTTTACAAAACTTTGCCTTAGAGAAGATCATTTGTGCCTTATCACTCTTTTCACATTCAGGTTCTTTTAGGCCCTCTAATGCAGATTTAGATGTTGAGTAAGGATATAAAGTGGTGTCAGAATTTGATTTTTTTGGATTGTAGTGGGTGACTTTGGGATAAGGATTGATATTATCAGGAATTATTCCTAGTGAGAGTTGCTTTAGAGCATCTGATGTGAGATATTTTTTATTAAATCCTATAAATATAACCCGTTCTCTGTTCTGTGCAACACCATAGTCTGCTGCGTTAAGTACTTGTGAGGGTATTACAAGGTAGCCCTCATCATCTATACTTCTAAAGTCATCTTCAATAATTTTTTTAACATCTCCCATGGAGACCAAGCCTTTTACATTTTCAGCGTAAAATACTTTTGGTTTTGTAATTTCGATAACTTCTTTGAGCCACATATAGAGTTGGCCACGATTCTCTGCGCTAGCGATTTGTACTTCACAGGCGATTCCTCCGTGATGCCCTTTTGTAGAGGAGAATCCTTTTCTATTGCCCGCAACACTAAAGTCTTGACAAGGAAATCCACCTGTAACGATGTCTATATTATCTGGAAATTTGAAAGTTCCTTCTCTATGCTGCTTGACAAGATCTACAATACTGTTTTGATGAAAGGTTTCTTTCGTTTTTCCACGGGAACTAAAAAACGGAACCCAGGCCGAATTGGCAGGTTTTAAGATATCATTGGCAAAAACTGTTTCAAAATTGGTGGGGCTTAGCAGTACTTGTTTACCTAAATTCTTAGTAATCCAATCACTGTGTAAAGTAGTATTGATATAGGCCTTCATAGTAGTGAAATTTCCCTCAAAGCCTAGGTCCATCCCTCCTGCACCTGAAAATAGTGATAATACTCTTTTACTCAATAAATACCGCCTTCATTAATTGTTGAAATAATAGCATATAAGTATCATTTTGATAGTATGAGTTAACAAATTGACAGATAATATTTTCAAAGTGAGTGTGATGATTAATAATGAGTTTTATGAACTGCTAGAGAGAATTAAATTGGATATGTTGGAAAATCACTATGATGAAATTTCTCACATATCTGATATTGGTTTTGAAGTACTATTTTCAGATAAATTAACTAAGTATTTGGATGAATTGAAAAGCGATATCGTGGTTGATTATAGTGAGGGTAGTACAAAGTTTCCAGATATTGGTTGTGCCCCTTATGGGGTGGAGATAAAGACCACTACTTCTAATAAATGGGTCTCTCTGGGTAACAGCATCATGGAGGGAACCAAGCGCACTGATATAGAAGAGATATATGTGGTTTTTTTGAAAAAAGGTGGCGAAGTTGATATTCGTATTAAATCTTTAAATGAAAGTATTAGCGATATTAAAATAACGCATTCTCCACGTTATGAAATAAACATGGATCAAAAAAAAGAGGGCATATTTGAGAAAATGAATACCAACTATGATGAATTTTCAAAGAACAGAAATAAAATTCCTCATTTACGCAAATATTATAAAGAAAAGGGCTCTAAAAGTTGGTGGTTAGATGATGAAGGTGAAAATGCTGTAAGTATGGAGATACGTTCTTTTAGTTCCTTAAGTAAAAAAGAAAAAGAAGTATATATTGTTGAGCTATTTGCACTTTTTCCACAGATGCTGGAGAGTGAGTATGAAGAGGCAGCACTTTATATGATTACACGGCACAATATATTTGATAAATCGTTTAGAGATAAAATTTCAGCAGGTGGGAAAGTTATTTATAAGATAGGTATTGAAAGTTTTGAAGTAGGTAAAAGTATGTCTAATTTATTGGATGCACTTGTCTCTATTATCTCTTTTTTAGAAGATAGTCAAAACGTCAAACTTATTAATGATGTGTGGGGTTCAGAATATTGTAATGTAATAGAAATAAAAGAGGCTTGGTTTAAACGTAGCAGTGACTGTATTGTGAAGAAGGGTAGTCTCTCTACTACGGAACTTACTTTAGAAGAGATAGCTTTATTACAATCTGATCAAGAGTTGCTTGATACCTCTTCTTTGTCACTATTTTCATGATAAAGTGAAAGTGATGGATAGGCAAATTCTAAAGAATTCTCTTCTAGTATATCCATGATTTTATACATTACATCTTGTTTAACAATCAACCACTCTTCCCAATCGGTAGTTTTAGTAAAACAATAAACCAGGATATTGATACTTGATTCTGTGAATTCATCAAGATAGACAAGTAGAGTATTTTTAATACCTTCTGCATCATTAAATGAAACGAGTTTTGCACTTCGGTTTGTAGAGCTTTTATATTCTGTATTGATGGTGGCGATATCTTCATTATTAAGCAACATCTCTCTAATCTGAGTCACACTCGAAGATATATCTTCAGCCTTTGCACCGTATTTTATACGTAGATTTAATTTCATTCGACGGCCGATCTGTCTACGACTCCAATTTTGTACATCTTGATTGGCGAGTATGGAGTTTGGGATGGCGATGAGTGCATTGTCAAAAGTTCGAAGTGTCGTAACGCGCAAACCAATCTCAACGACGACTCCTTGTTTGCCATCAACAACAATCCAGTCTCCTTGAGAAAAGACATCACTGAGTAAGATAGAAAGGGTTCCAAAAAAGTTTGAAAGACTCTCACGTGCGGCTAAGGCAACAGCAAAACCACCAATTCCTAGACCAGAGAGAACTGTAGTAAGATTGGCACCAGCAAGTTGTAAAATCAATAAAAGCCCAAATATCATAATAAGAAAATTAGTGATTTTTATACCAACATTAATCATTTCACTTTTTATTTTTTTGTCACTGTTATCAATATCCTCTATTTTAACCGTTGCAACTTGATTGAGTGTTTTATACACTAGCAGTGTAAAAATAAATCCATAAAGCATATTAAATCCACGAGAAAGGAATTCAACAGAAGTAAAATCATTGTAAATGTAGATACTCATCTCTATGTTAATGATAATAATTGTTCGGGTTAATGGACGACGTATAATTTTTAAAAGTTCGTTAGAGTAGCGCGCTAGGCTTTTTATCTGAAGTAAAAGTCGTTCTATGGAGGCATAGACAACGGTACGAATAAGATACATTAGGATAAATACTAAAAAGATAAGTAAGAGTTTCACTACATTAAGATGATAGAGTGATAGATATTCATTAATGCTTTGAACATATGCTGAGTGGTTGATATACAAGATAGGTGCAATCAGACCATAGTTTGAGTATCTATTTAGCCGATACATTCTATTCTCAAAGATAGAAAGATATTTTAGAACATCTGCGTTGACTTCTATTATGGCGTAATAGTCTCTGATATTTTTTTGGGCTTGCAGAAATGTTTTTGATGTAGATGTTTGAGCAAGATAGGGAAAATAATCTGTGTTCGTAATCTGGGCATTTCTTATTTGATTTTTTGTAAACTGCTCTGCCATATGGTTTTTAAATTCTGGTAAATCAAGTCTGTCAAGTGCGCGTAAGATACTTTGAATCATACGAAATTGTGTACGAATAAGTTCATAAGATTGAAGCAGGACTTCATCTCTTAAAACAGCATTTTCATTGCCAAGTCTTCTGTTTAATTTAATCATCTTAGTCAGGGTAAAAATTTCTTTTTCATGTGGTAGATTTGCTTGTATATAGCGTTGTTTATGTATTAAGATATCTTCTACTGCCTGTAAATAAGTGATGGTTTGCACCGTAGCAATGGACTCCACAATCTCTTGTGTGGCATTGTCTTCATTCATCGTATGAATCAGTTCAATTTGTTCTAACATAAAGGGGCTAAAGGTCTTGGCATGGGTGAGGCTAATTAACACAGATAGTAAGGTGACTATCGATAGTAGTTGTTTGATCTAATATCCTTTAATTGGATTCAAAAGGAACCAATTGTCCCTTTTTGAGTTTAATAATATAGTTCCGATATTTACGGTTATAAAAGTTTTTATGTTCAAAGGAGAGCGCATTATTGCGCATCAAATGTTTGATTTTATTACTGTAATAGCGACTTAAAATATTACATAATTCTAGTTTTAAGGCATCAAAATTCTCAAAACAAGGAATAGAATCATTTATACTCACCGCCATAAGACGTGGATGCGCATTTTCTCCAGAGATAAGTGCTTGAAATTCCTCTTGATGATAACGAATAAGAGAAATATCAATGATATCAAGTGTTTGCGTGATAAGCGCTGGTTGTTCTAAAAGTGTTTTTATGAGGCTGAGTTCAAAGACGTCACTGCCTCTATTTTCAACAACAAGCTCTTTTTTTCCTTCAATACTTGATTGGCTGAGTTTAATAAAACTAGGAGAGATTGCCAGTTGTGCGGCAAGATAACGTTTATATTCCTCTTGTAAAAGTGGAGTGAGTGTTTTAAGATAGGCACTGGTTTCACTTAATGCTTTCTCTTTCTCTTTGGGATCTTGCATATCAAAGGTAAGGAGTATTTGATCAAGTACAAATTCTATGAAAGACTTAGGGGAGCGAAATAAATTATTTAACTCTTCAAGTTGTCCATTTTTAACCATATCCGCAGGATCTAGACCTTCTCCAAAAAGAACAACACCCCCACTAAAGCCAGCGACACTTAATAGTTTGGAAGCTTTTATCGCAGCGGCACGTCCTGCTTTATCTCCATCATACGCCATAATTATTTTTGGATCACCCTTTCGTAGTAAAGGAAGGTGTTCAGGTGTTAAGGCAGTTCCTAAAGTTGCTACAGCTTGGGTAAATCCAGCTTGATGTAACATCACAACATCAAGATACCCCTCGGTGACGATAAGCTCTCGTTTTTTATGAATGGCATCTTTAGCAAGATGATAGGCATAAAGCAGACGTGACTTATTAAAAAGAACCGTTTGAGGTGAGTTAATATATTTGGCTTGATGTCCTGTAATGGTACGTCCACCAAATCCAACATTGGTTCCATTGGAAGCATGAATAGGGAAGGTGATACGTTCTATAAACCGTGCATAAGCGCGAGAACCATCATCTCCTGCTACCCCTAATTCCACAGCCTCTTTCATGGTAAAAAGTTTAGCACGGATATAGTTGATAGTCTCATGAGAAGCAGGGGCAAATCCAATACCAAACTTTTCGATACTGGATTCAAATATTCCACGCTCTTTTAAGTAGTTCAGCGCGCTGGGTTTATTGTTTAAAAGTGATTGGTACCACTCATTTAGAGATTCGAGTAGTTTTGTACTGACTCTTTTTTGATGTTTATTATCTGTATAGGAGAGTGAAAAATTGTAGGTCGAAGCCAGCTTTTCTAAAGCTTCTGGGTAAGATAGTTTCTCTTTCTCCATAACAAACTTGATAGAATCTCCCCCTGCGCCACATCCAAAACAGTGATATATCTGTTTTTGAGGACTGACAACAAAGGAGGGACTTTTTTCATCATGAAAAGGACAAGGTGCCTTATAATTTGCTCCATTTTTACGCAGCTCTAGATAGCCACCTATAACATCAACAATATCAAGGCGAGCGCGCAGGGCTTCTATGGAGTCTTGGGTTATCATAGGTGTATTATAGCTAAGATTCTAGGTGACTTACAGACCTAAACTGATATGCATACCGATGTCATAAGATTTTTGCATCGTAAATGCTTTTGAAAATTCCAGTCCAATAGCTACCGTTTTAGAGATAAGAAAATCTGAACCAATAAGGGCCTTAAAAACTAAGTTGTCATTAAGAAAATTACTCTCTGCGCCTGCTTCATAGATGAAGTTATTGTTATACTCTTGTGTAGAAGAATTGTACAGATTGGCGTAAGCAAGACCTGTCTTTAAACCCATATATGGAACAACTCCTACCGAGCTTCCAAGTCTTAAACTTTTTTTCTCTGCACCAAATGTGGTGAGTTGGAATGCAGCCATATAGGTGAGTTGCACCTGATAAGAGTCCTCAACACCTAAGAGACCTAAGTCTAGCCCCGCACCATGACGTAGCCAGTTTTTATACTGCATATAGGCGATACTAAATTGATTAAGGTTTGAAAGATCTGCATTATCGTTGGCAGTGTCACTACTGATAACATAGTTATAGGCAAATTCAAGGCGTTTTCCCTCATTAAAACTTTCTACCAATTTATTAAGATTATTGATCTCCGTGCTGGACAGAAAGGAGTAGTTTTTATTTACTTTCATAGATGGATAAATATCAATGGAATCACTGATATTTTTAGGCTTTCCTGAAGCGTAGTTTAGTTCATAGTGGACACTCCCGGTACATTTTTCAAAGGTGATAAGTTTACCTTGGGCAATTGATGCACCATCAATGCGTACGCGTACATCACTTTTATTGGCTGAAATACTCATTTGAGGATAAGCATAATCATCTAGATCA
The DNA here is from genome assembly GCA_016744905.1 of Sulfurimonadaceae bacterium. Lineage (GTDB taxonomy): Bacteria > Campylobacterota > Campylobacteria > Campylobacterales > Sulfurimonadaceae > BB10. The sequence continues at coordinate 6,825 of JADGDM010000082.1, forward strand.
ATGCTGATGGTCTCATCCGAGTTTTTACCTAAATCAAAGGCTTGGCTCACTCGACAATGTTCCCCCTGAATATCAAAGGTATGTTCGCCAACTTTTAAAAATACTTCTTGAGAAAAGTTATATGTTTTTCCATCAATCTTGAGAATAGAAGGTTTAGATAAAAACTGCTTACTAAACTCTTTAACTGCATTTTGTGTAGCAATTTGTGAACCATGAACATTGATTTTGACATATTGCGTGGCAAGAGAATTACGGATATTTTTTAGTTCAGCTATTTTTGTATTTAGTTCATTTCGGTCAATTTTACTAAAAACTTCACTTAAGCCCTTTAAGAATTTTAATGAGATGAGCCATTCATCAATAGTTATGGCGCGTTCTCTAACGTAAGTGGGTAAGGTCTTAGCATCATAGTTTTTCGATACTAAAGCAACCTTACTTGTGGTGAAGTTTTTAAGGTCTTCTCGACTGACTTTCACACAGGAATTACCCTGCTCATCTTGGTAGCTGATTAAGCCACTAAGCATCATGGTACTTGACTGTGCAGAGGCAACCTTTGCATTACTCTCTACGTTTTCAAGACCTTTAGATATTGAGACTTCCACTTCAGATTTTACACTACTTTCTACTTTGACTAAGATGTTTTCAGCCAAACGGTTTTTCGCTTCAACCTTACTCTCTCCACACCCACTCCAAAACTCTTCTTGCGCCTGTGCTAGGCTTAAAAGTAGTGATAATAAAATAACTGTTTTGAACACTATTGTTCCTTCTCTTCTATGATTTCAACATCTTGTGCTTCCAACTGCTTACTTTCTCTTTGCTGAGATTGTCCAGCAAAAGCGGAGATAAGTTGATTTTCTTGATTTTTATCTAGGGTACCGGCGCCAATGGTATCGAGCATTTTTTCTGCAATTTTGACACGCGCATCATTCTCTTTTTGATGAAAGTACTTTTCAAGATTGTCATTATAGGCGCGAAGTTTATCTTCTCGACGTTTTTTAAAGTAGTAGAAAATAAAAAAGCTACTGACTAAAGTAAGTATCCCAAGTATCAAAACAAGATAGCGCTTAAGCTCCATATTATTAATCTGGTCAGTATGTTGAAGCGTTTGTTCAAAGATAGCGCGCTGGCTGTCTTGCTCTAAGGTGATGCGTTGTTTCTCCAGTTCAGAAGATAAACGAATTTTTTCTAACTCTTTCTCTTTTTCAATCAATGCCAACTCTTTTTTTGATTCTAAGAGTGCCAACTCTTTTTGAGTTTGTACTGAGAGTTTTTTAAGTTGAACAGTTTTTGATTCAGCCACTTTCTTTTCAAAAGCTTGTTTTTCAAGAGCAATTTTTTGCGCTTTCTCCTCGGATGACTCTAAAAGTTCACATCCGGTGAATAAAAGTAGTAATAATGAGAGGGTAATATTTTTCATTATCGCAAGGCACAGGTATTAGCAGAGACAAAGTAGTAGTCTTTGTCAAAAGAGATTTTATTAAACACAGCATAAAGAATTGGAACAATGCCCAGTGTCAACATCGTTGAAAAACCGATACCAAATATAATGGCAATGGCCATAGGTTCCCACATCGGTCCACCGCTGATCCATAATGGGATAAGTCCACCAATGGTTGTCATGGTTGTAAGTAAAATAGGGCGCATACGTCTTTGCGCTGCTTCAACGATAGCATCTTGTGGCCGCAGTCCTTTGTCCAGTTCAGACTCAATTCTTTCAATCAAAATAATAGCATTATTAATAACAATACCAATCAGTGAAATCACCCCTAGAAAACTCATAAAAGCAAAAGATGTTTTGGTAATTAAAAGACCAAAAACAACCCCAATAATTCCTAATGGAATGGTTGTTAGAATGATAGACGTATTTGAAAATGAGTTAAACTGCATCATAATAACGAGTAAAATAATCATAATTGCAATAGGCAGTTTTTTAGCAATAGAACCCGTTGCAATTTTTGAACTCTCAACCTTACCACCGATTTCATAGTGATAGCCTACTGGCCAATCTTGTTGATCTAAGTACTCGCTTATTTTTTTACTTACATCAAAGGCTGTTGTCCCTGCTGGCATCTCTCCGGTTACAGTAATAGTATGTGTCCCATCACGAGAGATAATAGTAGGTGGTTTCCATACCATTTCTATTTCTGCGACCTGTGTTAGAGGTACTGATTTCCCCGTGGCAGGTACAAAGACAAGTGTTGAACGTAACATATTGTACTCTTCATGAAGCGTATGATGTGAGCGTAAAACAATAGGAATAGTCTTTTTATCACCACGAAATTGAGTAATAATATCACCACTAAGGGCAGTTTTTAATGAGTGGGCAATATCACTATAACTTACGCCCGCATGATAGGCCAAGGCTGGTTTGATATTAATAACAAGGTTTTGACTCCATGTACCCCAATCATCGTTGGTATTTATAACCAGACCAGAGCTCAGGAGTTCTGCCTTAGTATCATCTACTAATTTATACAGTATTTCATCATCTTTTCCAGAGATACGAATCTGTAGAGGATCTGTCTGAGGAGGACCATTATCCAAACGTTTTACATTGATCAGTGCATCTTCAAAGTGCTCTTTTCCATGAATATTAATCAAACGCTCCAGTGTGTCGATGGCTTCGATAGATGTCGTGTTAATCAGAATTTCTGCGTACTCATTTGCCTTGGCTTTTGGGGTGTAATTGACCCAAAAGCGTGGAGCACCTTTTCCTACAAAGCTGGTATAGTTATCAATTAAATCACCTCGATATTGTTCTAAGTACTCTTCCATTTTTACAGTATTGTTTAATGTCGTTCCGATATTACTGCCGGGGGGCATATTTATTTGCACTAAAAATGATGGTTGTTCTGCGACAGGAAAGAAACTTTTTGGAATAAAGTTAAAAGCATAAAGTGAGGCTAAAAACAGAGAAAATGCAAAAGCAAGAATAGAGTATCTCCATTTCAGAGACTGAACTAAAATACCTTTAAAAGCATTACATAAAGGGTTGTCATAAGAAAATTGCATCGCTGGTTTTAAAAATAGATAACTCATAAGCGGTGTTAGTGTCATGGAAAGAACCCATGAACTTGCCAGTGTAATACTAACAACCTCAAAGAGCGCACTGGTATACTCACTTGCTGCTGATTGAGCCAAATAGATAGGTAAAAAGGCAGCTGCTGTTGTGATGGTTGAGGTAAATAGCGAGACACTGAGTTCTTTTGCGGCACTTATAGAGGCCTGCATCGGTTCATCACCTTCATCAAGACGAACCATAACGGCTTCGGTCATAACAATGGCATTGTCCACAAGTAGGCCAAGTGCGATAATCAGTGCGGCTAGAGAGACTTGGTTAAGTGTAATGTGCATCAGATTCATGATGAAAAATGAGACAAGAATAGTACTTGGAATAAGTGTCGAAACAATCAGTGATGTTCTCCATCCAAGTGTTGCAAACATCACTGCCATAACGATAACAACCGCCATGATAAGTGAACTCAAAAAGTTGTCAATAATATAGGCAACCAGTTCAGGCTCATCAAAAGTTACCTTAAATTCAATTCCAATAGGGTACTGCTGTTCTAGGTGTCTAATTTTATCTTTTATGAGATCACCGAGGTCTAATATGTTAGCACCGGGACTGACAGATACAGCAAGAACGATAGAATCTTCATCTCCATGACGAGTAATAGGGTCACGCGGATCGCTATACCCTTTTTTGATATTTACAATATCTTCAAGATAGACAACCCCTGAATTACCAGGCAAGGGAACAATGGTTTTACCCAGTTCTTCTACTGAGCGAAGGTTACCTGTTGGTTCTAAACTGAGTCGTTGAGGACCATAAGTGATGGCTCCACCTGGGGTAATAATATTTCGTTTTCGGATAATATCGCCCAGAGCTGCGGGAGAAAGACCTACTTCAGAGAGTTTTGCATTAGAAAATTCAACATAGATTTTCTCTTGTTGTAGACCAAAGAGTTCAACTTTTCCGACCTCTTCGATGCGTAAAAATTCCTCTTTAACATCCTTGGCAATGGCGTCAAGTTCTGAATAGGAATATCCTTCACCAACCAAGGTAATCATGGTTCCGTAGACGGTATCAAAACTGTTATTTAAAAAAGGTTTAGACGCTTCTGGCGGGAGTTCACGCGCTGCTTCATCTATCTTTTTTTGTACCTTATTCCAAATGGCCTGCATATCAGTGTATTTACTCAAGACACGTACTGTGATACTTGAAATACCAGCACTTGATGATGAGCTAATATAATTTATCTCTTCAATCTGTTTTACATACTTCTCTATGGGCTTGGTAACCAGTGATTCAACACGTTTAGGGGTGGCCCCTGGAAAGCTGGTGTTGATAACAGCAATACGAACAATAA
>JADGDM010000011.1 GCA_016744905.1 Sulfurimonadaceae bacterium
ATATTAGCTTAATATATGATTTTATAAATAATATTGAAAATATAAAAGATGGACTTGAACCTTTTCCTATAAGTTTGAGAGGGATTAGTTGGATTAAGTTTCTAAGTGCTTATGGGATAAAAGATAAAAAAATAGATAATAGTTTATATGCTCAGTATTATATTTTGATGGATAATTTAGAATATCATTTACTTGGAAATCATCTACTTGAAAATGGATTTTCTTTGCTTGTTGGAGCTTATTATTTTCAAGATGAGAAGTTGTATGAAAAAGCTGTGCAGATTTTAAATGTAGAATTAAACGAGCAGGTTTTAGATGATGGTGGGCATTTTGAACTTAGTCCTATGTATCATCAGATAATGCTTTATAGAGTTCTTGATTGTATTAATTTAGTTCATCATAATAGTTGGAAAAGTCAAGAACGACTAGAGTTTTTGACTAATAAAGCTGAGTTGATGTTGGGTTGGCTTGAGAATATGACATTTAGAAATGGAGATATCCCTCTTTTTAATGATAGTGCTCATTGTATTGCTCCTATTTCTAAAGATCTTTTTGAATACGCTGCTGATTTGAAATTGAATATTCATAATTCAAAATTAACTCAAAGTGGTTATAGAAAGATGGATAAAGATAGATATGAATGTATCCTAGATGTTGGACAAATTGGAGCAGATTATATTCCGGGGCATGCTCATAGTGATACTTTTAATTTTGAACTATACATAGACAAAATGCCTTTCATAATAGATAGTGGACTGTCAACTTATGAAACAAATGAGCGAAGAACTCTTGAACGCTCAACATCATCACACAATACCGTGGAAGTGAATGCAACCAATCAAAGTGAAGTTTGGGGTGCTTTCAGAGTGGCTAATCGTGCTTATGTTATAGACGTAGTCGAAGATATCGACCAGATAAAAGCTACTCATGATGGGTATAAAAATAAATTTGGAATACTTCATACCAGAGAGTGGATTTTTAAAGAAGATAAAATAATTATACTAGATAGTTTAAATAAAGAGTGCGAAGCAGTGGCAAGACTACATTTTCATCCAAATGTGACAGAAGAAGAGATAAGAGAAAGAATAATAATTCGAAATTCAAAATTCAAAATTCAAAATTATCAATATGCTCCTGAATTTAACAAACTTCAAAAAGCTTTAGTTGTAGAAATACTGTTTAAAAAAGATTTAATAATAGAGATGAAAATATGAAGATACTATTTATAACAGATAACTTTCCACCAGAAGTTAATGCTCCAGCGACTAGAACTTATGAGCATGTAAAAGAGTGGATGAAAGATAAAGATGTGGAAGTAACAATAGTAACATGTGCACCAAATTTTCCTCATGGTAAAGTTTATGATGGCTATAAAAATAGATTTTACCAAAAAGAAAATTTAGATGGCATAGAAGTGATAAGAGTCTGGAGTTACATCACTTCAAATAGTGGCTTTTTAAAAAGAGTGCTTGATTATGTTAGTTTTGGAGTTATGGCATTTTTTGTGGGGCTTTTTAAAAAGCATGATATTGTCATAGCAACATCTCCACAGTTTTTTACAACTTGGGCAGCATGGGGAATTAGCAAAATAAAAAGAAAACCTTGGATATTTGAGTTAAGAGATTTATGGCCTGAATCCATCAAAACTGTTGGTGCTATGAAACAGGGTAAGGCTATAGAGTTTTTAGAGAAGATTGAGATAGGGCTTTATAAAAGTAGTGATAAGGTTATAGCCGTAACAGACGCTTTTAAAATAAACTTGATAAATCGTGGGATAGATAAAGAGAAAATAGAAGTAGTAACCAATGGTTCAAATATGGAACTTTTTTATCCAATAGTTAAAGATGAAGAACTACTCAATGAATTAAACCTGAAAGATAAGTTTATCGTGGGTTACATCGGTACTCATGGAATGGCACATAGTTTAGACTTTATAGTTCGCTCTATAGGGAAAATAGAAGATAAAAGTATTCACTTTCTATTTATAGGTGATGGAGCTATGAAAAAAACTATAGTTGAGATAGCGAGTAGTTTGAAGCTTGAGAATATTACATTTTTAAATCCTGTAAAAAAGGATGACGTACCAAAGTATTTGTCCATTTGTGATGTCTCACTTGCACCACTGAAAAAAGAAGACAACTTTAAAACTGTAATACCCTCAAAAATATTTGAAGCATCTGCCATGCAAAAACCAACACTTTTAGGTGTAGAAGGTCAAGCTCAGGAGATAATAAAAAAATATGATGCAGGAATCTGTTTTGAACCAGAAAATGAGAAAGATTTCTTAGAGAAGTTAAATTTACTAAAAGATGAGAGTATGTATGAGAATTGTCAATTGGGATGTGAAGTTTTGGCTAAAGAGTATGATAGAAAAGTATTGGCAAGTAAAATGTTGAATATAATTAAAACAGTAGGGGAAAAGTAGATGAAAAAAGTATTATTAGTATTTGGAACACGACCAGAAGCTATAAAAATGGCACCGCTTGTTAAAGCGTTTGAACAAGAAAATGGGATAGAATCAAAAGTATGTGTTACGGCGCAACACAGAGAGATGCTTGACCAAGTTCTAGATATGTTTGAAATAGTTCCCGATTATGATTTAAATCTTATGAAACCTGGGCAAGATTTATATGACATTACTTCAAATGTACTTTTAGGTATGAAAGATGTGCTTATTGATTTTCAACCTGACATTGTTTTGGTCCATGGCGACACGACAACGACAAGCGCAACTTCACTCGCAGCATTTTATCAGAAGATAAAAGTTGGTCATGTTGAAGCAGGGCTTAGAACTGGAGATATGTATAGTCCATGGCCAGAAGAAGCGAACAGACAAATCACTGGAGTACTTGGAAGCTATCACTTTGCCCCTACAACAACTTCTAGAGATAATTTGCTAAGAGAAAATAAAAATGAAGCAGATATATTAGTAACGGGAAATACTGTAATAGATGCTCTGTTTTTAGCACTTGATAAAATAGAGAATAATGTTGAATTAAAAAATACAATCATAAAGTCTATAAATACTCAGTATAAAATAGATGATACTAAAAAACTGATTTTAGTAACTGGACATAGAAGAGAAAATTTTGGACAAGGATTTATAAATATTTGTGAGGCTTTAAAAACTCTTGCAATTAACAATCCTGATATAGATATAGTTTATCCAGTACATTTAAACCCAAATGTTCAAAAACCCGTAAAAGAGCTATTGTCTGATGTGTCAAATGTACATCTTATAGAGCCACTCCAATATGAAACTTTTCTTTATCTCATGAGTAAGTCTTACTTCATCATCACAGATAGCGGTGGAGTGCAAGAAGAAGCACCAAGTTTAGGTAAGCCTGTACTTGTGATGAGAGATACTACAGAGAGACCTGAAGCATTAGATGCTGGAACAGTGAAGCTTGTAGGCACGAATAGCGAGATGATCATACAAGAAGCTCAAAAGCTGTTGGATGACAAGTTGGATTATGAAAAAATGAGTAAGGCACATAACCCTTATGGAGATGGTAAGGCTTGTGAAAAAATAGTTGAATTTATAAAAGGAATCAAATAATGTTAAATAAAAAAATATGTGTAATAGGCTTAGGATATATAGGTTTACCAACAGCAGCACTTCTCGCAAATCGTGGTTATGATGTTCATGGAGTGGACGTAGTTCAAAGTACGGTAGATATCATCAATCGTGGTGAGATACATATAGTAGAACCAGAACTTGACACTTTTGTAAAAGCAGCTGTAAACAGTGGAAAACTCAAAGCAGATTTAAAACCATGTGAAGCTGCTGTTTTTATCATCGCTGTACCGACTCCTTTTCATGAGGGTTTTGTACCAAATATAGACTATGTAGTAAGTGCTACAAAAGCGATAGCACCTTTTGTCAAAGAGAACGACGTTGTTATACTTGAATCAACTTCTCCGGTGGGAACTACGGATAAGGTAGAAGAAGTTTTAGTTAATGAGGGTATAGACACTTCAAAACTTTTTATAGCTCACTGTCCTGAAAGAGTTTTACCTGGTCATATAATGAGAGAACTTGTTGAGAATGACAGAATAGTAGGTGGAACGACTCCTGAAGCTACAGTACAAGCAGTAGAATTTTACAAGACATTTGTTTCTGGTGAAGTTTTAAGTACAGATGCAAGAACCGCAGAGATGGCAAAACTTACTGAAAATAGTTTTAGAGATACGAACATAGCATTTGCAAATGAACTCAGCATACTTTGTGATAAGTTTGACATAGATGTATGGGAACTTATATCTTTAACAAACAGACATCCAAGAGTAAACGTGCTTCAACCTGGAGCTGGTGTTGGTGGTCACTGTATAGCAGTTGATCCATGGTTTATAGTTCATGCTGGTGGTGCTGATGCTAAGATCATAAGAACTGCAAGAGAAGTTAATACTTATAAAACTGAATGGTCTATAGAGAAAATAAAAAATGCAGCATTAAAGTTTGAATCTGAAAATGGAAGAAAAGCGATAGTAGCATGTATGGGCCTTGCTTTTAAACCTGATATAGATGACTTGAGAGAATCTCCGGCATTGTTTATAACTAAGAGATTAATATCTGATGGTTTAGATATTCTTGCTGTTGAACCGAATATAGAGAGATATAAAGATATTGAGATAGTTGATTATAAAACAGCTATAGAAAATGCAGATATAGTTACTTTTTTAGTTGCTCATAAAGAGTTTAAAGAGTTAGATATAAAAACTGGTTTAGACTTTTGTGGGGTTTTGAGAAAATAAGATTGAGTAGCTAATTTGAATAATAAACTAATTTATCACTATACAGATATAAGTGCTCTAAAAAGCATCCTAACTAATAAAAAACTTTGGATGACTTCACATGAGTATTTGAATTATGGTAGTCGGATCAGTGATTTAAAATATTGCATCTATAACAAGAGCTTAAACGCAGAACAAAGGTGAGGCTAAAGATAGTCAATTGAAGTTCAATAAAGTATAATACGAAATAATTTAAATGCCTAGAGGTTTTATTTGTACTATAAATTTTTATTTAGCATGATCTTTTTTATTCAGATTCACCTATTAATTAGTGTTAGCTTTACGATATCTTTATTTTTTATTGGACTAAGCATAGTTTTCGGTTTACTTAGTTTTTTAAAACCAATTCAAAGTTTATATCTATTGCTTCTTTTAATGGTTGTATTTGGTTCTCGTCCTTCAATGGAACAGACGCATTATCTAATCCTTGGAACTGGATTCTGGATACTAAGTGTTTATGCACAACTTATACTAAAATCAGATTTTGAATATAAGCTTTTTTTAGTAAAACTTCGTTCTTCAAACCTTGTATCATTCTTTTCTCTCTTTTTTATCCTTACTTCTTTTCTAAGCTTGATAGGACTTCCTATTATTGGTGCACTCAAACATACTATTCAAGAAGATGTTTTGTATATTTTTAAAGAATTACTTACTGTGGGAGAGACAACTCTTTACTCTTCTGTGCAATCTGTTTTCTTTTTACTGCAAGGTTATCTTATCGGTCTCTATATCTATGCTACCACACGAACATTCAATCAGTTCAAAATTTTTAAAAATGCTCTATTCTCACTTTTTATAGGGTGGTTACTTTTTATTATAGTGGGCTATATAGATTTTTTTGGATTCATTGACTTAACTCAATACTACTTTTGGGATGAAACCCCTCACCGATTTACTTCATTTTTTCCAAACTCATCATGGAGTTCACAGTATCTCGCCGTTACACTACCACTGCTTCCTATTGTCCTTCTTTGGCGTAAGATAAATCGTTCCATGTTAATACTTATGGTTTTTCTCATAGTGCTTGGTGAAGTTGCCCTTTTGCTTTCTATGCAGCGCGGTGCCTGGTTAACTTATCCACCGACACTTTTGATGATCTGGATTACTATCTACTACGTTTTTGCACGTAGTCATGATAACACGATCTCTCTCAAATCATTTTTAAAAACTTCATGGCTAAAAATTTTCATCACTATCCCTCTCACTGTCATCATCTCAGCGACTGTAGTCTATGAGATAAAAGACTATCGTCAAACACACTCCATAAAAAGTGCTACCAATACCTTTGATGATGTTTATTCTCGCATGGGTAAAGTATCAGATACTGGAAATCGCAAAGTTCACTGGCCACCGGCCATCAAACTTTTTCTGGAAAATCCTATCTTCGGAGGAGGCGGTGATAGTTTTGGTTGGCAATACAAAGAGTACTTTTACAAGCCAAATGCTAAATGGCACGATGATGAAGCCAATACCTTAAAAATAGGACAATTTGGAACAGCACACAACCTTTACCTTCAAACCTTAGTAGGAAAAGGCATCTTTGGTCTAATATTTTTACTGGCTTTTTTAATCATTCTCATCTACAAACTCATTCAAAAAGAGTTTCTCTCTGCCAAACAGCGCTCACTTGAAGAGTCCATCTTAACACTCATCGTTTTAGGTTCACTCACCGCCACACTTATCTACGCCAATGTTCAAGAGATATTTTACACCCAACCTGTGGCCATCATCTTTTGGGTGGTTGTCTTCATCGGTGCAGGCTTGACACATGACTATGCTGCTTCACGTCAAAAACGTGAGGAGTTATGGAATGCTGGTAAGTATCTTTTTTACTTTCTACTGCTCCTTTTACCTTTTCATGTACTCAACATCTCATATATTCGTGAGTTTATTGCGCAAAAGATGAGTAATTTTATACCCGCTCTTGATGTGGATGCGTCTACGCTATTAGTAGGAAGTTCACTATGGCTAGGAGTCTTTGCAATCATCCTCTCTTTTTGGATGCACAGAAAAGTTATCATACATACTCATCAAGGTGGTTTTTTCATCGATGATCATGAGGGAGATGACAAGTCTCACGGCATACACACCCAAGCCACGCCTCGCGCTGGAGGCATCGGTATCTTTGCCGCAAATCTCTTCTTGGTTTTCAATCCTCTAGGATGGAAATTCATCTTGGCCGCCCTTCCCGCTTTCATCGTGGGGCTTTTTGATGATTTCAAACCACTTCAGCCCCGCACGCGTCTATTTTTACAAGCTCTCTCTGGATTACTCTCTGTGCTGCTTTTAGATGCCCTTGTCTATTCCTTAGGATTTGATATATCACTTCCTTATCTAGCAGGCTTATTCATCACCATCATCGCCATCACAGGAGCCATCAACGCCATCAATATGATAGATGGCTTTAACGGTCTCTCAACAGGAACCGTGCTCATGATGCTTCTCTCCATGAGTTACGTCAGCATTCAAGTAGGAGATATGAATATCTTAGAGATTTTAGCCATCAATGCTGCGGCAGTCATCGGATTTATGTTCATCAACTTTCCACGTGGTCACATCTTTTTAGGTGATGGGGGTGCTTACTTTTTAGGATTTTTAGTCTCTGCGGTCTCTTTGATGTTGGCTTTTCATCACAAAGAGGTCTCACAACTCTATCCATTAGCACTACTCATATACCCTGTTTTTGAAGTACTTTTTAGCATCTACCGCCGTAAGATATTTAAAAATATTAGCATGACTCAACCCGATAAGATTCATCTTCATCAACTCATATTTAGACGTATCACAAAGAACAATCCTCGAACCAGTGTTTACCTTTGGAAAAGGCTCCTTCCCTTTATGATCATTTCTACCTACTTTTATGATAATGATTTAGCATTATCCATCATCGTATTAATGTTTATGATCTCTTATGTTAAGCTCTATCGTAAAATAGTTAGATTTAGATGATTCTAAATTATGCTACAATTCCCCGAAAGAGATCACCCTTAAGTTGAAAAAAACTAAAAAACTAAAAATTATGATCGATACTATTCCTCTATTGAAGAACCTGACCGGGATAGGCTTTGTGACTTATATCTACGCTAAAGAGCTGCGTAAATCTTCACATGAGTTTATCTACTACTATGCTTGGTTTAGCTCTTCAGAGCTTAAGGAGCGACCTTTGGCGGCTTATGACAAAGCTGTTACTTGGGTCAAGAGATTTATCCCCAGACCTTACTTCATTACCCACGCAATTAAAACTGTTATCTTTAACATCATCTTACTTTTAAAAAAGCCTGATGTCTTTTTTCAACCCAACTACATCTCTTTTAGAATGCTCACAAGTACCCCTGTTGTGACTATGGTTCATGACCTCTCTCACATCCACTTTTCGCAGTTTCATCCTAAAGACAGAGTGGAACACTTTACATCTGAACTGGTGCGAAGTTTGAAAAATTCTGCCAAAGTCATCGCCATCTCTGAGTACACCAAACAAGATCTCATCAAACTAGAACTTGCCAAAGAAGAAGATATCGAAGTCATCCACAATGGCGTCAGTAAAAACTTCAAACCTCTGTGCGAGCATCTGCATGCTTCAACTGTTTTAGAAGAATTAAAACTCTCAGAAAAAGGCTATTTTCTTTTTGTCGGAACCATGGAACCACGTAAAAACTTAGATCTTCTACTTAAGGCATATCTAAAATATGTTCAAACAACATCCTCTCCAACTCCTCTGGTGTTAGCCGGTGGAGTAGGATGGCGAAGTGAATTCTTTGATGCACTTTTACAAGAAGCCCTTAAACTACCAAGTGTGAGAAAACTGGGCTATGTTTCAAACGAGACACTTCCCATTTTGTTCGCGGCTGCAAAGGTTTTTATCTTTCCTTCACACTATGAGGGTTTTGGTTTGCCCCCTTTAGAAGCCATGGCTTCAGGAACCGCTGTCATCGCTTCAAATAGTTCTTCTATCCCTGAAGTCATAGAAGATGCTGGAATATTAATCAATCCAATAAATCAACAAGAGCTACTCGATGCCATGATCTTACTTGATGACAATAAAGACAGACGTCAATCATTTGAAAAACTTGGAATACTACAAGCAAGAAAATTCTCTTGGGAAATCGCAGCAAAACGTTTAGAGCAAGTTTTTATTGATGTCACCACTACTTAAAACATTTTTATCACTCTCCAGCGCTGAAATGGCGCTACGCGCTGGTCGTTTTCTTTTTTTTCTCCTCTTAGCAAATACTTTAGAGAGTAAAGTTTTTGGAGAATACATCTATCTCATCTCACTATTTACCCTTATCTTTGTCATAAGTGACTTTGGTTTTTCAAAACTCATCACCAAAGAGCTCTCGAAGCGGAGTCATTATGATGTCTACTCACCTCTCATATTTCGTCTTATTTTTTTCATTACACTCACACTAATCACCTTTATATTTTTACATCAAAGCACTCTACTTATCTTGGTACTTGGCTTCATGTTTTTTTTAGACGCCATAGCAGAGATGCTCTATTCCATCTACCGCGCACAGGGGAAGTTTCATTATGAAGCCGCCATAAAGCGTCTGCTCTCTCTATCTTACCTGCTCGTAACGCTTATGCTCTACCTAAAGATTGAAATTTCTTTAGCTGTAACGCTCTTTATCATCATCTTTTTTTATCTACTCATCTTAGTGCCACACCATAAAAATATACCTACAAGCAAGATCTCATTTAAGTTTTTAAAACATGTCCATAAAGAATCTTTTATTCTTTTAAGTGCCGCTATCCTCACTATCGCCTATCTTCGTATAGATATTTTTATGATTGAGTACTTTTTAGACCTCACACAACTCTCGACATACGCCATAGCATCCAAAATCATAGAACTATCCATGATACTTCCGATGGTCATATCTTCTATCTTACTCCCACAGATGGTTAAGTCCAAAAAGATAAAAAAAACGCATATACTCCAGCACTTTACTATAGGTATAATCGTTGCGTCTATTTTTTATCTTGTCGCACCCTATCTTACAGAGCTACTTTTTCCAACATACCATCAATCTACTGAACTCATTAAAATTCTTGCGATTGGCCTTCCATTTTTAATGATAAACAACTATATTTTCACCGCATTTATCGCCCATGATCTCTCCAAATTTTTTCTCTTTACAACCGCTTTCATGCTCCTGTCAAACGGGTTTTTAAATTATCTTTATATTCCCACATTTGGTCTTCAAGCTGCAGCTTACAGCACACTTTTTACCGAGTTTGTCGGCGCACTTATCGCCCTAGCTTTGCTTCCTAAGTTACATACAGCCAGAAAAGGGTAAAATATCATAAATATAAGGGGTAAGATGAAAGTTGCTATCGTTCACGACTGGTTCAAGATAGAAGGTGGAGCAGAAAATGTTGTCACCTCTTTACTAAACATCTATCCTGAAGCCGAGATTTTTGCACTAGTGGATTTTTTCACACCGGCGCAACGTCAAAAAATCCTCCAAGGCAAGTCAGTAAAAACAACCTTTATCCAGAAACTTCCTTTTGCAAAAAAATCTTTTCAAAACTATCTCACACTTTTCCCTTTTGCCATAGAACGTCTTGATTTAAGAGGATATGATCTCATCATATCCTCGTCTCACGCCGTGGCCAAAGGTGTTTTAGTAGGTCCAGAACAACTTCATATCTGTTACTCTCATACCCCGATGCGTTACGCTTGGGATATGTTCTTTGACTACAAAGAGGCGCATAACATCACAGGCATCAAAGAAAAAATACTTTCTTATACCCTACACCGAATTCGTCTTTGGGATGTTATCTCCTCAAATAGAGTTGACCACTTTATCGCCAACTCAAACTTTGTTAAAAAACGTATCGCTAAATACTATAGACGAGAAGCAGAGACCATCTTTCCTCCAGTAGATATAGCGCGCTATCAACTTATATGTACAAAAGAAGATTATTACTTTACTGCTTCTCGGTTGGTACCTTATAAAAAAATCAAGATGATTGTAGAAGCCTTTGTTAAAAACGGTAAACAACTCATCGTCGCAGGAGACGGACCTGAATTCAAAAAGATACAAGAGATAGCCACACCCAACATCACTCTTCTAGGCTATGTTGAAGATCAGAAAATGCTCTCATTAATGCAAAAAGCAAAAGCCTTTATATTTGCTGCCTATGAAGATTTTGGTATCATGCCTGTTGAAGCCATGTCTTGTGGAACTCCCGTCATCGCTTACGCCAAAGGCGGTATCAATGACAGTGTCATAGATGAGAAGACAGGACTCTTTTTTCAAGAACAAAATCCTGAAAGTTTAAATCAAGCCATCGATAAGTTTTCCAGTATTAGCTTTGATCCAGAAGAAATCTCAAAACATGCATCAAAATTTTCAGTAACACGCTTTGAGAAAGAAATCAAAAACTTTATTGACCAAAAATATCAAGATTTTGACAACACATGAAAAACAACTTCTCCCTGCTCATACTACTGCTTTTAGATCTATTAGCCATCATCATAGCTGTTTCACTTGCCTTCACACTACGTCTCACCTTTGATGCGCAATTTGATACATCTTTCAGCCATAATCTCTCTGAATATCTAACACATCCAATCTTCTACCTTATTATATTTCTTACACTCTTTTATGAAGAAATTTATACCAAACGTTATGATTTTTGGCATGAGAGTCGCCAGATTATTAAAGCATTACTTCTCTCATTTTTATTGGTTATGAGTTATCTCGCACTCTCAAAAGAGGTAGATCACTTCTCACGCGCTATTCTCCTACTCTCTTTTATTTTTATGACCTTCTTACTTCCTCTGTTTAAAAATATTACTAAAAAACAACTCTTTAAACTAGGACTTTGGCAACGTCAAGCAAAAATCTATGGAGATGATGACTTTATCAGTCGTGAAATATTTTCAAATCCATATCTTGGTTACATTCACTCTAGTCAAAAGAGTGCGCAGACAGTTTTTATAAATTCGAAAGATCTTGAACCCACAAAACTACGTCAGGTTATCGATACAGAGATCCATCTTCATCATGAGCTGATATTTATACCGCTCATCAATGACTACAATATGACCGAATCTCACATCTATGAACTTTCCAATACTCGTACCAATTTAGTTGTCTTTAAAAACCGACTTAAAAGTAAATATCGCATACTTTTACAGCAGGGCTTTAACTATTTTTTAGCACTATGTCTGCTTCCTGTTTTACTTCCTATCATCGCTATCCTATCCATCTTGATTAAACGTGAATCACCAGGTCCTATCTTTTTTTCTCACAACCGTATCGGTCAAAATGGAAAAAATGTACCCACTTTAAAATTTAGAAGTATGTACAGTGATGCGCAAGAGCGATTGAAAAAACTCTTAGAAAGTGATGATACTATCAAAAAAGAGTGGGAAAGCAATTTTAAACTAAAAGATGATCCACGCGTCACTAAACTTGGAGCCTTTATGAGAAAAACATCCTTAGATGAGCTACCTCAAATATTTAACGTGCTAAAAGGCGAGATGAATTTTGTCGGCCCGCGTCCTGTGATTCAAAAAGAGATCGATCAGTACTACAAGGCTGATGCTGAGTACTACCTTATGGTTAAACCAGGAATTACGGGTCTCTGGCAAGTTAGTGGACGCAGTGACACTGACTATCACTTTAGAGTTAAAACGGATAAGTGGTATGTTTCAAACTGGTCACTTTGGCTCGACATTGTGATACTTTTCAAAACAATTAAAGTTGTCCTTTTTAAAGAGGGTGCTTACTAACACTATGATAAAAATTAAAGAGAGAAATATATGAATAATAATCAAAATAATACATACCATACAGAAGAAGATGAAATTGATCTACGTGAACTGTTTTTAGTACTAAAAAAGAGAAAAATCACTATCTTCCTAGTGACCACGCTTATTACTACATTGGCCATAGTTTACGCATTGCTTAAAACACCTACCTATGAAGTCAAATCAAACGTTCAACTCGGGTTCATCGGAAAAAACTTAATAGACAACAGTGAAACCATAAAAAAAGTACTCAATGTTGTTTTTAATGTAGAGGATCAAGTAGAATCGCCAGATGCGTTTGTCTCAAAAGTCCAAAGTATTAATACCAATAAAATACTTCCCAATTTTTTAACAATAACAACAGAAGCAATTTCAAACAAAGAAGCACTAAAAAAGAATAAAGAGGTTATCACTTTTTTACAAGAGATGTATATTAATAGAATCACTCAACAAAAGCATCTTATTGAAAAGAATATTGAAAATGATAAGAGAAGCTTGGTAAAAATTGATACTTTTGAAAAGAAAAATATAGAAGAGCAGATCAAACAGTTGCGTACTCAAGATGTTGCAAAAATAGAAGAAAAAATCAACTACCTCAAAAACTTCAAACTCAAGAGTATTCAAACAAAAACCAACCTTCACAAAAAGAAGCTACTGGAGTATACTGAATCAGTCAACGCCCTTTATAAAAAGAATCAAAGCAAAACAGACAGTGCAACACTTACCATCGCTTCAATTCAAATGCTAAACTATCAAAATCTTATCCTCAATGTACAAACAAAAATAGAAGATCTTAAAACAGAACGTAAACTTGTTGTGACAGAAAGTATCCCTGATCTACAACGTGAAAAAGACAACATATTAAACAATACCATCCGCAAACTAGAAAACACTCTCAACGTAGAACTCGCTACAAAAAAGATAGAGCTCAATAATAATATTGATACTTTAAAATATAAGTTAACCCCTGCTTTTGTCCAAAATTCTAGAGTCATAGGCCAGTTTGTTATTCATGACTATCCAACAAAGCCAAAGAAAAAACTTGTCATCGTAGTGGGATTTATTACAAGCTTGATCATATCAATATTTTTAGTTTTCTTTTTAGAGTTTATTCAAGGTGTGAAAAAAGAAGAGCAATCAAAGTGAAGTTAAGCTTTACGGCTTGTGCTATAATTGACTAAAAGGAATATTATGGGAGCGTTGGAGTATTTAAAACATTATACATATGAAGACTATAAACTTTGGGAAGGTAAGTGGGAACTTTATGAAGGATATCCAGTTGCAATGAGTCCTTCACCTATGATCTCTCATCAGGCATTAGCAGCAGAGATACTATTTGAAATAAAAAGATCTATTGGAGAATGTGAAAGATGTTTAGTGTTAGCAGAAGAAGATTATAAACTCTCTGATGACACAGTACTTCGACCTGATGTTGTTTTGATCTGTGATGAGCCAAATGATGCTTACATCACAAAAGCACCTGAAATCATCATTGAAGTCCTTTCAAAATCAACGGCTAAAAATGATGAGGGTTATAAGTTTCAAAAGTATGAAGCTGAAAAAGTGAACTACTACATCATTATCTATCCTGATGAACTTTACGCAAAAGTATATAAGTTAAAAGAGGGAAAGTATGATAAACAAGGGGATTTTTCTTCACAAAATTATGACTTTGAAGAGACACTTTGTAAAGCCAGTGTAAACTTCGACAAAGTTTTTAAAAGATTTAGAAAATAAGTTTAAAGTAGTACTTTGCTCTTTTCTAGCTCATCATGTAAAAGTGAATCTGTAGTACTCAACTGAACAAGATCAATTTTCAAATCTAACCCTAGCTGTAGCATGTTCCGTATAAATTGAATTTTATTACTTCTAAACTCATCTTTACTCAGCTCTACATCAACAGCAAGATCAATGTCACCACCTCGTTTACTGTCATCCGTTCTACTCCCAAACAGGTAAACGGCGACATCCCCAAAACTTAATCGAATACTACTCTTTATCTTTTTTTGTAATCGCAAAGAGAGCCTCATGAAAGATACTTTGTAGCAAACTTTACAGAGTTTAGGTAATAACCTTCAATTCTCTCAAAACTATCTATACAAAATTTTAGATCGTGAAGCGCTTCTTCTAACTCATCTGGATAATCATGTTCTAAATCATTGCGAACCTCTCTAAGCTCTATCCAACTATCCAAACTATCAATAATCTGTTCTTTTTCAATATTGAACAGAACCTCACTCATTTTTAAACTGCCAATTCCAGAAACTTCCAAAAGAAGTGGAAATATTTTAGCTCCAAGAAAATCTTGAAGAGAACTAAAGCGTTTCAAATAAGCATCCAAAATCGCCTTGTACTCAATTTTTAATGTATTAAAAGTAAATTGATCATATATATTGTGTTCCAATAGTAATAAATTAATTAATTTTTTATACTCTTTTAGTGCAATATAATGCTTATCTATTTTTCCAAGGCGCTTTTTTAATATCTCTTTTTTATTAATCATACTAACTCTCTAATCTAAGTTTTTCAACTTCTCTTTTAAGATAATTTTTCCCATCTCAACACCTGGTTGATCATAAGCGTTGATGTCTAACATCTTTGCTACCAAGGCCGTCAACAGTTCAAAATACATAATCAACTCACCCATAGCGCGCTCGTCTACCTGTTCTATCTCTATGATGTCTAAGGGGTTGTTTTCTAGTGACTCGATGATAGAATCGGCTTGCATATTGATAAGTTTTGAAAACTTTAATCCATTAATATTGTCTAACTCTTCTAAAGCTTCCATCGTGACATCTGGAACTTTGAGTTCATTATCAAAGTTTTTAATTTTTATAAAAGTGACTGATTTGTCAAACTTGCCTTCCATGATAAGTTGTAAAAAAGAGTGTTGATCGGTTGGTCCAATCAATCCAATCGGCGTTAAACCCACATGCAGTTCACTATGTAACTGTTTTTTTCCTAAAGACTCACCCCATAGCTGCACATACCAGGCATTAAACTCTCTAAATGCCTCCGAGTATGAGAAAAGACAGTTGATGTTGTAAGTGTTGGCGTAGGTTGCGTAGAAGGTT
Organism: Sulfurimonadaceae bacterium; assembly: GCA_016744905.1. Taxonomy (GTDB): domain Bacteria; phylum Campylobacterota; class Campylobacteria; order Campylobacterales; family Sulfurimonadaceae; genus BB10. Next base: position 15,634 of record JADGDM010000011.1, read on the forward strand.
GCTTTTTTAAGTAGTGTGCTGCAATACTCATCATGTTCAAAAAATGAGTTACGAATAGTTTGTGCACCCTCAAGTAGGACTTTGATATCCACACCCAACATTGCCAACGGTAATAGTCCAACTGCAGAGAGAACAGAAAAACGTCCACCTACATTGCCTGGGATAAAAAATGAACGGATACCATTGGTTTTAGAGTACTGCTCCAGATTTGAGCCCTCATCTGTAATCGTGACACAGTTATCTCCACTCATTTCTACTAACGAAGCAATATATTTGTAAACAGCGATGGTCTCTACTGTTCCCCCTGATTTAGAGATCAAACAGAAAAATGCATCATCAAGATTAATATTTGAAAGTTTTCTTTTTAATAAAAGGGGATCCGTTGTATCAAAGATATGTAGTTTTTTATCAAACTCACGTCCATAATTTAAAAACTCATAAATAGCAGAACTCCCCAGCGCACTACCACCGATACCAATAATCACAATATCTTTTTGCCTAACGTTTGCAGCAAAGTCTAGATAAGGCTGAACATCAACATCACACAGATCATAAAAACCTATACTTTTACGTTCCTCATCAAGCATGTCACTGATATTTTCATTTACTTTTTGATCAAAAAATAGTTCATTATGCACTAGTACTTTCCTCTTCTTTTTTACTGATAAATTCTAAAAAGAACACTATAAATATCGAGAGCATGATAGAAGTGATCAACGCCACCACAACAATCAACCCACGTTTAGGTTTACTTTTATCTTTATAATATGGCAATACCGGCTCTGTAATTTTCTTCACCTTATAATAAGGGCTAGAGTGCAACATGATTTTTGAATGAATCAAACCTGATACTTGAAGTGAGAGTTGCTCTTTAATCTGCACATCACGTATCTCTTTTAAAGTCTCTTCATAATACGCCAACTGTGTATTAATCTCTTTCTCTTTGATATCGATAAGATAGTGACTGGCTTTACTTAGAAATTGATCCAACATGTTTAAAGCCAGTTGCATATCAGGGTCACTCACACTTAAGGTCATAACCCCTGTTTTTTTATCTTGAGAAATAGAGATCATCTGCGTTAACATTTTATACGTATTGTATATATCTTGTTCTTTATTTAGCTTTTCTATATTCTCTTTAGGTGAATTAAATAAATCATACACGCCTCGATATCCCAAGGCAAAATAGTAGTTTGAAGTATCTCTATTTAGTAAAGTCTCATCCAGTTTATTATTTTCCACAAACTGTTTAATCAAACCATAATCATTTAACACCATCTCAAATGATTCAGAAGGACTGATCTCTCCTCCACCACCGATATCAACGCCCGCAAGTGAGGCCAGTCCACCCAGACCTCCAAGAGACATACCTCCTGAGACTTCCACAGGAAGGAGCGTCGTTTTTACCGTATAAATATTGGGTTTAGAGAGTACATAAAGAACAGCCAATAACGTTACTATAATCGTAAAAACTGCTATAAATAACTTACGTTTTAAAATAACTCCAAAAATCTCTCTTAAATCGATCTCATCCTCTTCGATATGCATACTATTTTGATTTTCATTCATCACTGTAACCTTATCTCGAAAGCGCTAAGATAGCTGCTACACCCAAACTCATCTGATAAAAGATAGTCGAACTCTCTTTAACCATCTGCCAACCAGACACATAATCAAGCTTCATCGGTACGATGATAGTATCACCCGCTTGCACCGTAATACGAGAACTAAACCACCCTGCTTCATATCTGACGGCCAAGCCATTAGCGCGCACAACATACACTGCTTCCTCATCAGCAATATCATCAAAACCACCTGCTGCTTGAATGTATTCATCCACACTCAAACCTTTTTTAAAGATGAACGTGTTTTGATTAAGCACTTCTCCAAAAACAAAAATCGTATCATTATGTGTTGGCACATGTAAAACATCACCATCTTCTAAAACAATATCACTGTCTTCACTGGTGTAGGTTTTCTCATCTAGCTGAATGGTAATACGTCCAATAGGTGCATATTTTTCAGCCTCTTTAGCCATCTCTTCTGTAAACAGTACCAAACTCTGCTTTTGTCCAGGAATCTCTCCAAATTTCTCAGAGGAGTTAGAGAAGTAAAGTGCTTTTTGCTTCATCTTTGAAACACTTTGACGCATCTGATCTTTCTGACGCACTGCCAAACTCAAACGTGTAAAAACAGCCCCTTTAATAAAGGCCACATCAGTATAACCCCCAGCGCGCTCAATTACATGTGATAGCTTTTCACCACTTTCAATAGAGTATCTTCCTGGGAATTTAACTTGACCACTAAGTCTAACAAATTTCGACTCATGCCAGTTTGGAATGGCAAACAGTTTTACCTCATCATAGGGTTGAAGTTTAAAGTTATCTTTCATAGCAGTAACCAACGAGAGATTTTCAACACTTTTAATCCGTTCACCCTCAACAATATTAAAGTGGCTTACTTCAAATGTTTTAAGATACGCCTTTGTTGTAGTTCCCCCTGCGATCCCAATCAGATCATTAATCCCCATACCTTTTTGGTAAACATAGTTTTTAGGAATAATCACTTCCCCACTAATGGCCACAGTCTCTAAGGCATGTGTGGTATAAAAATCTAAAATACTCACTTCATCATAAGGTTTAAGTGTAAAATCACTATCTTTTTCAAGATCTAATATAAACGACGCTTTCCCCTCTTCACTCTCGCGATCAACTTTAATCTGTTTTGTATCTGCAAAAACGCGATAACGCACACCCTCTTCGATAGACTCACTTTTAAAATCTACGCTGTTATAAACATCTCTAAGTTTTAACCCTGTGTAATACTGTAACTTAATAGGTTTATCAAGCGCATCACCTTTAACATATACATAAGGATTCTCTTTTACACTCATATTGTTAAAAATGTAAATCTCATCACTATTTTGAAGTTGAACATCACTCTTTTTACTAAGCACATCACCTAAATTAAAAGAGATCACTTCATGATTTAAACGACTCAGACGTTTAACCAAGCCATAAATCATATTCGTATCATCTAAAAATAGTCCCTCATAGGAATTTTCTTTTATCTCTCTCTCAAACAGTGCGCTGAGTGACTTACTCTTTTTAATACTTCGCTCTCCTGGAAAAACAACATTTCCAAACAGACTGACAGATTTGATCTCTCTATCACTAATAGGTCGAACATAAACGATATCACCTTTTTTCAGTCTGTATTTTTTTGCATCACTTAAGGCCACAGATTCGATACTAATATGTGAATTTTCATCAAAACGCTTAACTTTAATTCCAAACTTTTTAGCCGTAGCACTTAAGTTACTTGCGTAGTTTAAAAGATCTGCTAGGGTCTCATTTTTCTTTAACTCAAAAATTCCCGGTGTGCGTACTGCACCTAAAAGAGAGACATCATTTTGAATACTTGGCACAACAATCACATCTCCAAAACGAAGAAATTTATTATTTTTACTCACCCCATAACGGATCAAAGCATACAAGTCAAAATGCGCAATTGTTTTTCCATTACGTTTCAGTAAAACATTACGCATACTTCCCTCAGGCAAAACACCTTGGGCTGTTTTCAAGGCATCCAAAACAGTTGAAAATGATTGAACATTATAGATTCCAGGTGCATACACCTGACCCGTGATAGTGACTTGAATACTTGAAAACGTTGAAAGATCTACATACGCTGTTGAACTTGAGTAAGCAGACTCTAAAGAAGCAATCAACTTTGCTTTTGCTTTATTAAATGGCATTCCCGCAACATGCACTGCTCCGAGTTCAGAAATTAAGATATCGCCATTATGATTAACAGTGACTTGCTTATTTTTATTTGACTTTCCATAAAGAGAGAGATCAAAAATATCACCCACATTAATAATATAATCATCAGGAACTGGAAGAGAAGCGGGATTAACTTCATTATTGTTTTTTAAAAATTGTGCGCCATAACGTTTTAACTTTTCTGTAGAGATACGAACTTGATGTTCTAATATTTTTTCTAAACGTTTGTCACTGGTTTTATAAAAAAGTGGTGTTGCAGAGGTGTAATCAATTTTTTTTGTGTCTACAGATACTTTTTTTGTCACACTATTTTCTTTAGCAACTATTTCGTTATTAATTTTTTGCACTTCCTGTTTTGCAACGACTTGCTCACCAGCATTACCCTTTAGTTTACTTAATAAAGAAGGGTCACTCATCACTTGCTGTGCTAAAGCTGGGTTTTGAGCAATAAGCTCTTCTGGTGAAAGTGCGAAAAGAGAGAAAGTAAGACTCAAAAGTAAAAATAGTTTATTCAAAATAGTTATCCTATGATTTAATGTACATAACTGTGATTATATTCAATTTTCGCTTATTTTCTTGACACTTGTCTCTTTAAAGAGTAAAATTACAACATTATTACAAAAGACCTCTCCCAAATTCGATAACTCTTTCGAACAAATCCCAAAAAACTAAGGCTCCGCATTTATGAGTGAAAATTCACACCCTCAGAAAAACCCAAACAGTTCAGCTAACAATAAACCAAGAAATAACAAACCAAAAAGTAACTCAAGAACCCATGTTCCAGTTAAGGGTCATACCGTTGATGATTTACGTTCAAAGGCACTTGAAGAGTTAATCGAAATCGCAACAAAACTTGAAGTAGAGCACCCAAATGAGTTAAAACGTCAAGACCTTATCTTTGAGATTTTAAAATCTCAAGTTGAGCAAGGTGGATTTATCCTTTTCACGGGTATCCTTGAAGTCATGAGTGATGGTTATGGATTTTTACGTTCACAAGATACGCAATTTTCTGACTCTCAACATGATGCCTATGTTTCAAGCACACAAATCAAGCGTTTTGCACTACGTAATGGTGATGTGGTAACCGGTCAAGTACGCCCTCCAAAAGATCAAGAACGTTACTACGCACTACTTAAGATAGAAGCGATTAACTACATGCCACCTGAAGAGAGTAAAAAACGTCCTCTTTTTGAAAATCTTACCCCACTTTACGCACTTGAACAACTTCAACTGGAGTATGACAAAAATAAACTCGCTGGGCGTATGATGGACCTTTTCTGTCCCGTTGGTAAGGGTCAACGTGGTCTGATCGTTGCGCCACCGCGTTCTGGTAAGACTGAGCTTCTAAAAGATATCGCTCACGGTATCAGTCGCAATAATCCAGATGCTGAATTGATGGTTTTACTTGTTGATGAACGACCTGAAGAGGTAACAGACATGGAGCGTTCAGTTCAAGGTGAAGTATACAGTTCAACCTTTGATATGCCTGCTAAAAACCATGTGAAAGTAGCCGAAATGGTGATCGAACGCGCAAAACGTAAGGTGGAGCTTGGTAAAGATGTTATCATCTTACTTGACTCAATTACCCGTCTTGCTCGTGCTTACAATACTGTAACGCCTTCAAGCGGTAAGGTTCTCTCTGGTGGTGTTGATGCCAACGCACTACATAAACCAAAACGTTTTTTTGGAGCGGCGCGTAACCTTGAAGATGGTGGATCTTTAACCATTATCGCTACCGCTCTGGTTGAAACTGGTTCACGTATGGACGAGGTTATCTTTGAAGAATTTAAAGGTACGGGTAACTCCGAAGTTGTGCTTAGTCGCGCAATTGCTGAACGACGAATATTTCCTGCTATCGACATCTTAAAATCAGGAACACGTAAAGAAGAGCTTTTGATTGGTGAGTCTATTTTACAAAAAGTATTTGTTTTACGCTCAATGTTACACAAACAAGATAATGAGATAGAAGCCCTTAAATTTCTCTACAACACCATGAAAAAATCAGATACCAATGCTGAATTTCTTGAGAGTATGAATAACGGATAAGAGATGAAAGTAGGTGTTTTTGATAGTGGAATTGGTGGTCTTAGTGTTGTCAAATCTTTACTAGAGCACCAACTTTTTGAAGAGATCATCTACTATGGAGACACTGCCCGTGTCCCGTATGGAGTCAAAGATAAAAACACTATCCTACGTTACTCTCTCGACGCCCTAGAATTTTTCAAAAACTTTGATATTGATCTACTTATCGTTGCGTGCAATACCGTCAGTGCTTACGCGCTAGAAGAGATGCGCGAGGCTGCCCCTTTTGAAGTTGTTGGTGTCGTTGAAGCTGGCGCGCTGGCGTGTAAAAATGCGATGAATAATACGCAATCAAATATCTTAATACTCGGCACCAAGGCAACGGTAAACTCTAAGGCTTACGAAAACCTACTCTCAAGTTATGCCTACGAAAATGTCAGCGCGCTGGCGACCTCTCTTTTTGTTCCCATCGTAGAAGAAGAACTTTATGAGAGTGAAGTTTTACAAAGCACGATGAGACACTATTTTAAAGATATTCAAACACCAGATGCCATCATCTTAGGCTGTACCCATTTTCCCCTTATCTCGGCTCAAATCTCAGCGTATTTTGATGATAAAAGTAAACTGATTCACTCAGGTGAAGCCATCGTCGAGTACCTCGAATCTAAAATAAAATTTGCAAAAAAGTTCCCAGAGCCTAAACTGAAATTTTTCGCTTCAGAAAATCCAGATGCACTGAAAGCCGTGGCAAAAAAATGGTTAAATTTATAGTAGATTAGATAAAATCAACCTATGAAAGCACAATCAGAAGTCTTAGCACGAAAATACCGTCCCAATAGTTTTAATGAAGTCATCGGTCAAGAGAGCATCTCTCAAACACTGGCCCTCTCACTTGACAGTAACCGTATCGCACATGCCTACCTTTTTTCAGGTCTTCGTGGTTCAGGTAAAACCTCAACGGCGCGTATCTTTGCCAAGGCACTGGTCTGTGATAATGGTCCAAGTTCTACACCTTGTGGCACTTGTAACTCTTGTGAAATGGCCAATGCGGGTCGTCATATGGACATCATTGAGATGGACGCTGCATCGAGTCGTAAGATAGATGATATTCGTGATCTGATTGAACATACCAAATATAAACCATCAAGTGCGCGCTATAAAGTTTTTATCATTGATGAAGTACACATGCTCACCAAAGAGGCGTTTAATGCTCTGCTTAAAACACTTGAAGAGCCACCAGAGTACATCAAGTTTATCTTAGCCACCACGGATCCTCTTAAACTACCTGCGACCATATTAAGTCGTACTCAACACTTCCGATTTAAACGTATATCTCAACAAAACATCGTAAATCATCTTATTCATATTTTAAATCTTGAAGGAGTTGAATTTCAACATGAAGCCATAGAAATTCTAGCGCGCTCGGGTTCGGGAAGTCTTCGTGACACCCTAACGCTACTTGATCAAGCTATCATCTACTCTAAAAATTTTGTGGATGTTAAAACAGTGACAGATATGTTGGGTCTCGTTGATCCTGAGTTTATCAACGCTATTTTTAGATCTGTGTTTGCCAAAGACAGCGCACAGATCATTGAACATGTAAAGTCATTAGAAGATTATGAACCTGTGATGATTGTTGATGAGTTGATTGCTTATCTAAAAGAGAAGCTTTATAGTCAAGACCCTCATTTTTCGACTCTAGTTTTAGAACGCTTTTTTAGAATTCTCAGCGAAGCCAAATCACTTTTTTCCATCAATGCTGATGGAGGATTTGTACTTAGTCTTATCTTTTTTAAGATGGTCGAAGCCTTACGAATTAAAGAAGTTGACCTTCTTATTGAAGAGTTTGAATCACAAATGCAACGTCCTAAAAGTGTAAGTTTAGAGACAACAACTGCTGAAAAACCGACCCCTACACCAGTAGCAGAGTTAAATATTCCTAGTGAAATTATAGAAGATGTTGCACCACCAAGTATGGAAAAAAATGAAAGTATTGAACTGACCTTAGAAGTACCTATTCAAGCCCCTAAAATTGAAACACCACAGGCTGAAGAAGAGCATGAACCAAGCGTTGAAGAGATGATGTTTAATGAGCTTGTTGAAAGTATCTATGATAGAAGTGACAAGCTAGGTGAGTGTTTTAAATCACAAATCCGTTTTATCTCTTATGAAAACGAAACTTTGACCTGGGAGAGTTGTGCAAACGAAGAGTGTAAGGCACAACTGCGTCACACTTATGGGGTTATCAAACAGTTTGTTAAAGAGATATTTGGTTTTGAGACCAAGATCAAGCATCTTCCTTGTTCAAAACCTATCGAAGAGACACCTAGTGAGCCTGAACCTCAGATAGAAGCGACACAAGCACCACAGAGTATGCCTTATGGGGATCAAACAGCATCAACCACGGCAGACATGGAGATGGGTGAGGCAGGGGGCAGTGCTTCTTGTGTGACAGGTTGTTCAGATGAAAATCCAAAAAAAGATTATGATGGGGGAAGTATCTTAGAAGAGCCACTTATTAAAAAAGCTACTGAACTCTTTGAAGCAACAAAAATCACGGTGCAGTCTAAAATTTAATCGATCCACGCCTGAGTAATCAATTCACGTCCATCATCAAAGCGCTTAATCTTTAGTGCATTAATACATTTACCCTCATCAAGCTCAAAAACCACCATCTGTAAAATCTTTTTACATGTTTTTGGCACATCAAAATGTCCTCCGATAGACGTTAAAAACTTTTGAACCGGTACTTTAGCATCCATTCCGATAACATTGTCTCTACATCCAGTCAGTCCAATATCAGTCAAATAAAGTGTATCTTTGTATATTTGTAAATCATCCGTGCTCACATGCGTATGTGTTCCTACAATGCCACTCACTCTGTCTTTTAACATAAAAAGCAAGGCACGTTTTTCACTCGTTGCTTCAGCGTGCATATCAATAAAAATATTTTTGATACCCTGCTCTTCCAGCGCGCTGACCTCAGCTTCTATCTTTGTGAAAGGATTGTCAACTAGAGGCATAGTGTAATGACCCATCAAGTTAATAACCGCTAATTTAACGCCATTGATTTCATAAACCTTAGAACCTGTTCCCGGTGCGCTGTCTGGATAGTTCAAAGGACGAATCAACTCAAACTTATCAAAAAGATGCAATATCTCTTTTTTATCCCAAGAGTGATTTCCACCCGTCATAACATCTACCCCTGCGTTAAACAGTTCAGTTGCATTTTTTGCTGTCAATCCAAATCCATGAGAAGCATTTTCATAATTGGCAATGACAAAATCTATTTTATACTCTTCTTTGTAGTGCGCTAAATGCTCTTTAACCATTACCCTACCTGGTCTGCCTACAATATCACCAATAAATGCTATTTTCATCTAAAATCTCTTATATTTTTTGACATTTTAACTAAAACCTCTATAATACACACAATAAAAAAAGGATTAGATTATGGAATTTAAAAACGTAACAGCAACACAAGCAGCAAATATCTATTATGATGGAAAAGTAACTTCACGTACACTTACTTTTGAAGATGGTTCAATCAAATCTCTTGGTATCATGATGCCAGGCGAATATACTTTTAATACAGCAGATGCAGAGATCATGGAGATGCTAAGTGGTGACCTTGAAATCCGCCTACCAGGTGAAGAAAACTTCAAAACATTAAATACACCAGAAAGTTTTAATGTCCCAGCAAACTCATCATTTGATATTAAAATCAAGAGTGTAACTGACTACTGTTGTTCTTACATTAAATAAATTAATATATTTTTTGGTATTATATTTAGTTATTTAATACCGAGGAAATATCTATGTTCAAATCTCTATATATACTTTTAATACTCTTTGTATCATTAGAATCTAAAGAGATTGATCTGAGACAAAACTATCCCAGTATTGGAACCTATCTCTCATCTTATAAAGATGTAAATGCCACAAAAACATTTAAAGAGATTCGTACACTTTCTCAAGAGAACTTTAAACCCCTCAAAAGTGATCTAGATGCGCAACTCTTCACCTCAGCTGCATACTGGTACACCTTTACTACTAAAAATACTGATCATCATAAAAAAGTTTTTTCTTTTGGCGCAGCGTGGTTAGATAAAATAGATATTTACATCATAGAAGAGAGCTTAGTAACGCACTATAAAGGTGGAGACTTACAAGATTTTAACACCCGTTCTTATCAAGATCCAAAGATAAATTTTAGCCATATATTTAAAAATAATAGGGCTGAAGTTTATATTCGTGTTGAGACACGTGATCCTTACCTTGTTGATATCTCTCTTGGTGATGAAATACATTTTTTAAATACCAGCAAAGATTTTGCCATAGAGATGACCTTTATTTTTTCAGTTATTCTTGCCATGCTTTTTTATAATTTTTTCATCTTTTTAAGTTCTAGAGATTCTACTTATTTACACTACGTAATCTATCTCACTGGTTTTCTACTGATGCTCTCATCGTATAATGGTCTACTGTTTCAATGGTTTCTAAAAGACTATCCTATATTGAATAATTACAGTGTTGTCTTCTTTATGAATATCTATATCATCACAGGTATTATTTTTGCCAATACTTTTCTACAGACTAAAATATATCATCCCAGCATCTATAAATTTTCTAAATTTGCCATCTTTTTTTTCTTGCTTATTGCTGTATTGGCAGAACTTCTAGGTGGGTACCGCTTTAGTATGCCTATTAGCATCATTAATGCTGCTCTATTTAGTATCTATGCCCTTAGTATCAGTTTTATCGCTTGGCGCACTGATAATCATTGGGCACGATTTTTTCTTTTAGGATCTGTCTCAGGATTTATAGGAACCATGATTACCGCAGGAACGGCAATATCGATTATTCCTTATTATCACCTTACATTTAAGGCCATTGATTATGGTGTTTTACTCGATGCGCTTTTACTCTCTTTTGCCCTTGCCGAAAAATTAAAAATTTCTCAAAATCAAAAGTTATTTGTTGAATCCAAAGCCAAAGAGTATGCCCAAGCAGCGCAGAAACAAAAAGATGATTTTTTATCTAATATGTCTCATGAACTACGCACCCCACTCAATGCAATACTGGGTTTTATAGAGATACTTCAAAAACGTATAAAAGAGCCTACGTCCTTAGAGTATATCGATACTATCTTTTACAGTACCAAAACACTTATTAATATCATTAATGATGTTTTAGACTTCTCTAAATTACAAAAAAATGAGTTGGTATTAGAGAAGAAAAACTTTGATCCAAAAAATGAATTTGTTCAAACCGCAGCACTTTTTAAACGGCGCGCTGAAGACGAAGGTATCTTTTACACCACGATGATAGATGACTATCTACCAGCTCAACTGATAGGAGATGTCACACGCATTAATCAAGTGCTTTATAACCTTCTCACCAACGCCTTTAAATTCACCACACTCAATCCTCATGTAGAGTTAAAAATTCATTATTCTAATGGCTTTCTAACTATCTCTGTTTTAGACAATGGTCTTGGTATGACAGCAGAAAATCAAGAAAAGATATTTAATGCATTTGAACAAGCAGACATTTCTACTACCAAAAAATATGCGGGAACAGGCCTGGGATTGGCGATATGTAATAAATTGATTTTACTGATGGATGCAAAACTGACACTTAGCAGTAAAGTCAATGAGGGGAGTATATTTACCCTTCGAATTCCTCTTCTAGAGCCGGCGCCAGAAAAAGAGCCTGAAATAAAAGAAGAGACTGAAGAAGAGCTTCAATTTAAGGCCAAAATACTTGTTGTCGAGGACAATAAAACCAACCAATTTTTAATTCAAGTCCTCCTTGAAGAGTATGGCATCGATTTTGATATTGCTAATGATGGATTAGAAGCATTAAGCTGGTTTAAACAAGAGAAGTATGATCTTATTTTGATGGATGAAAATATGCCAAATATGAACGGACTGCTTGCCTTTGAAAATATCCAAATGATTGAAAGTGAGAAAAACTTAATTCCAACACCAGTTGTTGCACTCACCGCCAATGTCTCTGAAAGTGATAAAGATAAGTTTCTCAGTGCTGGCATGAATGATTTTTTAGCCAAACCCTTGGACTATAAAGAGTTGGAGCGTGTCCTCTTACGTTTTTGTCAGCAGATTTAAAAGCGGTATGTCACATCAAACCAAGGAAGTAGTGGTAGACTTTTAGAAGTTCCACTTACTTCATAATTGTCATCATAATCGATACCTGTAATATTCTCGTGATTTGTTAAATTTTGAATCTCAAATGACCACTCCAACTCTTGGGAAGAAGCAAATTTTATCTGCTGTGCAATTTTTACATTAAGTGAAAAATAATCTGGCAAGCGCGCCGCATAGCTCTCACCATAAATTGGACGGACTCTTGGTGCTGTTGGGTCACTGTTGTCGATATACGTTCCTTCAACCTTAGTGTACGGTGCGCCAGAGTGGTAATGTACCCGTGTCGAAAATGCCCAGTTATCCCAAAACTTCATTCCGGCAATAACTTGCGCAGTATGTGGTACTTCAGCATAAAAAGTTTGTAATGTCTCATCTTGTTGACTCAACTGACGATTGGCTTTCAGATACGTATACGCCCCATAAAGGTAATACTGATCCAGACGCATCTTTATATTCATATCTATACCATATGCATACCCTTTACCACCATTGGCATACGTTGTCACATTGTCATCAATAAGCAGATCAAAATAGTCTTTGTAATAAGGATCTATTCCTATGGTTGTATTTTCAAAATAGCTATTCCCATAATGAAGAACTAGGTGTGTAGCGCGCTCATATCCTGCTTCTGTATTACCTAGTTCTTCGGTAGTCTTTGTCCCATCTGGAACCTGAGAATAGATACCCGTTGAGAGAGAAAGTTCATTAACTTCATCAATACGATACAGGGCTGAAAAACGTGGATCGACGTAGCCACCAAAGTCTTGATAGTTAGAATATGCCAATCGACCACCATAACGCAATAATAAATTTTCACTAACTTCATAAATATCTTCTAAAAATAAAGTTGCGGCATTGACTCTAATAGTTCTATCAATACGCACAGGTGTCGCAGAAGTCAAATCATTATCAGGATTATCACGCGATGGTGGACCTGGTGCATAGATATCTAAGGGTGTATAAAAGTGCTGATATTCCAGACCTCCTACAATTTTATGATTATCTATGGTGTAACTACTTTGATGGAAAAGACCTGTCTCATCACTATCTTGATCAACAAAATATCCCTCATTAAAAAGATTTAGACGTACCTGAGTATGTAAGTTATATACAACCGTATTACTTTCATAATCACCATAATACCCTTGATGACGTGCCCCAACTGTTGTAAATGAAGTATGTGCCTTAATTTGACCAACTGCGTCAGGATCTTTAACCTCATTGGCATATGAGGCAATTTCTAAAGAGTCATCTGCTGTAATAATTTCTAAAGAATATATATTGTTGGCATTGGGTTGATAGGCACCAATAAAAGTAATATCATAGTAATTTGGAAATTCTGTATATGAGGTATTTGTATCTTCATCAAGCAGTCCCGTAGACTTCCCTATCGCTGCCAAAGCCAAATCAAAATAACTACGACGCGCTCCTAAATAAAAACTCACTTCATCAGTAACACCAACGTTGATACCTGCAGAAGAATCAAAAATACCAACGTGCCCATAACCTGATATCTCATCTTTTGGATACTCTGGTGTTATATTAATAACTCCACCCATAGCGTTTCCATAGGTCGCATCAAAACCTGCAAGATACGCATCAATCTGACCCAGCGCGCCAGGTGCAATAACTGAATGTAATCCACCCATATGAAACAGATATCCAATAGGCAGATGATTGATGGTTGTTAAGGTCTCTTCTGGTTTTGAACCATAAATAAACAGCTCTCCACTTGCGTCACCTAAAGAGGTCACACCACTGAGACTCTGAATTGCCTTAATCGGGTCACCTTGAACACCGGGAATAAACATGGCCTCTTCTTTGGTCATTCTCTTTTGAGCAGGCATACTAGGCACATACTCACTGCTCTCTTCATACTCTGGCTCTTCAAATACAGACTCAAAAGCATTTTGTTCGACCTCAACACCAGCGCCTCCCTCAACTTCAAGAACACCAAGGTCTTCCGCAAAAGTAAGTGTTGTACACAATAATAGTGAAAGTGCTAAACGCATAATTATTTCCTCTCTTCAGTCAGAATTGATAAATTTTTAATATTGTTGGCTTTTAATACATCTAAGACATCGACAAAACATTGATGTTTAGAGTCCATGTCAGCAGCGACTTGAAAGATAGAGTCTTTATTGCTCGCTACCGTATCTTTGACATTAATAGACAAGGCGCGCAGACTCATCAGACCCTTATCATAATAAAACTTGCACTCTTTATCAATACTAATAACATGCGTCAGTTTCTTTTTGTACTGCGTCTTAGTCTCATCTGCCACAGGGATATCGAGTTCTATGACCTTGAGTTGTAAAAAGCTTGTAGTGGTCACAAAAAATATCAACATTACCAAAAGTAGATCAATAAGATTTACCGGTGCGATATCTAAAGAGAGTTCTCTTTTTTTACGACTGCGACGCATCACTGTCTCGTATCAACTCATAAAGTTTGGCTTCAAAAAGAGACACTATCTTGGTACTGATATGCTCAAAGCTTTTATAAAAAATCATCGCAATTACTGCCACAACTAAGCCACCCATCGTATCAATTAAAACTTCTTTGATACCACGTGCAATGATCGCTGGATCATTTAGACCTGAATCACCCACTCCACCAAAGACATGCCAAACACCAATAAACGTACCAATGAGCCCAATCATAGGAGCAAGAACCGCTACCAATCCAATAAAAGGAACTGAACGCATCATATACTGCTCATACATATCAAGCTTCACTCCAACATTGGCATTAAAAAGTGTTTCTGAACTTCCTTGAAAAGAGACAATGTCTTCTAAAGAACTGCGCATTACACCCTCTTTCAGTTTATCTAACTCGGAGAGATTTTTCATACTGCGTAACTCTTTAAGCCGTGTGTATGAAACATAATACTGATACACTTTTTCAAAAGCCATAATGATGACAATAAGCAGTGCCACGCCTAGGAGTTTAATAACCCAATCATTTTCCATCCAAAATTCAAATATGCTCATTTTCTCTCTTCCTTATTTTAATGTGTAACTTATTGTGATACTAATTTCTAGCGGTAACTCTAACTCAGGAGGTGGTTTTTCAAAGTATTTTAACTTCTTAAACATCTTTTTTACCGCCTTATCTAAGCTTTTATATTTACTTTTTTCAACTATCATAAAATTAGATATTTTTCCCTCTGCGTCTACATCAAAGCGAACTTTTACATCACCTTGCTGTTTAAACTTTTTCGCTTTTTTAGGATACTTTTTATGTTTGCCAATCGAGTCGTAGATAGAAGCGAAGTAAAGCTCTTTCTTTGACGCCATCACCTGCGCGCTGTTGTCTTCAAGAATCTCCTCTTCTATCACCTCTTCAACAACAGGTTCAGGAGGAACAATCTCTTTTTCTTCTTCAATAATTTTCGGCTCTTCAATAATAGGAACCAATTTTTCCACTACTTTAGGAGGCAGAGGTTTTGGTTTAATAATTTTTTTAGGCTTTGGTTTTGGTTTTGGCTTTATTTTTTTCTTTGGTTTCGGTTTTTTCTTCACCACTTTTTTCTTTTTTTTAACTACTTTTTTTGGTGCCTTCTTTTGAACCATAGAGATATTCATACTGTTTTTTTTAGCAACATTCACCTTTTTAGATTCATGTTTATGATTTAAAAAAGGGATAAATAAAAGAAGTGAAAAAAGAACGATATAAATACCGTAGCGTGCTAATAGATTAATATCGATACCCTTTTTGGATTATTTGTAGCATTATATATAAACTTAGACAACTTAACACTATTCTAGGTAAACAAATTTACAGGATCTTAGGTTTCGCATTTCTTAGGTAATGTAATACCTCTTTAATAACGTCGTCATCATCTTTTGAACGACTTTTTATCTGCTCTTTTGAACCGTTTAAATACTCAATGGTGATCGTTTGTCCATAATTCATCAGCTTGGTGATGCCTTTTTCTAAACACAGAAGTTTCATGACCATCAGTTCAAAAAACTGTTTGGTCTCGATGTTAAGTTCACCAAAACGCTCCCCCACTTCCTCTTCTATCTCATACACTTCTGTTGCATTATCACAATGGCTCAAACGGCGATAAATCTCTAAACGTAGTCTGTCTTCACTCACAACCTCTTCAGAAATATATGCCGAAATAGTCAACTTGATATCGACTTTGGCTTTAACATCTTCTTTCGTGTTACTTAACTCTTTAATCGCATCTTCGAGCATACGAAGATAGAGTGAATAACCGATGTTTTTAATATGACCACTTTGTGCATCACCAACGAGATTACCTCCACCACGGATCTCTAAGTCATGATGGGCCAAGACAGACCCTGAACCTAAAAATGAGTTTGATTCCAGTGCCACAAGACGTTTTTTAGAATCATCTGTCAAGTTTTCTTTATCTTCAACAATAAAATAAGCAAAACCCTCAGTAGAGCCACGTCCAACACGTCCACGAAGTTGATGAAGGTCTGCAATACCAAATCTGTCTGCTCCATCAATTATCATTGTGTTAACATTGGGCATGTGGATACCTGATTCAATGATAGAGGTTGCCAACATCAAGTCATACTCACCCTCTTGAAATTTCATCAACTCTTTTTCAGTCACGGGTCCTGAAATTTTAGAGTGCAACATCAAGATACGAAGCTCAGGAAGAAGCTTTTTAATCTCTCCCTCTTTGATGGTCATCTGCGCAATAGAGTTAAAGACATAAAAAACCTGACCCCCACGACGTAGCTCACGAAGTATGACCTCTTTAATCAACTTCTCATCATAGGCCTTCACCATCGTTCTAACACCTTGACGCTCACTTGGCGGTGTCATCAAAACAGACATGGTTTTAATAGAGCTCAGTGCTTGGTTTAAAGAACGAGGAATCGGTGTTGCGGACATGGAAAGTAGATGAACCCGCTCATGCATGGTTTTAAGTTTCTCTTTTTGCTTGACTCCAAACTTATGCTCTTCATCAATGATAACCAAACCTAGGTTTTTAAACTCCACACCAAAAAGTGCATGGGTACCAACAACAGTATCTATCTCACCAGCTTTAAGCGCTTTTAAAATGGCGGTTTTCTCTTTAGGGGTGACAAAACGGTCAATCTTAGCCACACGAATACCCGCTTCTTCAAAACGTTCGCGCAGAGATATGAAATGCTGTGAACTTAGCAGTGTCGTTGGTACAATCAGCGCACTTTGATAACCACCTTTAGCCGCAGCAAAAATTGCATTCATCGCTACCTCTGTTTTACCAAAGCCAACATCTCCACTAAGGAGCCTGTCCATGATCTTACCATTGGCAATGTTTGCAATAATCTCTGCTATCGAGGTTGTTTGATCTTCTGTATAATCAAATCCAGCTTCTGCTTGAAAAGCCTTGAGCTCTTTTTTATCCACATGAATTTGAGGGGCTTTAATAAGTGCGCGCGACGCAGCTAAATTAATAATTTCTCCAGCGATCTCAAAGAGGCGTTTTTTAACCTTATCTTTGATCTTTGCAAAACTACCTTTACCTAAACGATCCAGTGCAGGTAGACTTCCCGAAGAGATGTAACGATCAATCACTTCAAGATTTTCAACAGGTAAAAGTACCTTATCATCACCAATATATTTAATAGTTACAAAGTCTTTAACACCCCCAAGAATTTCAGCCTGCTCAATCCCAACAAAAATACCAAGACCATAATCCTCATGAACAACATAATCGCCTTTTTTCAGATCGTCAAGAAGGATAGATGTTTTTCTACGACGACGTTTTTTCACCTCTTTATTAAGGGACATAATGATTTCAGTTTTAGAGATAACATTTAAAATAATAGGAGAAAACTTCACTTCCAGCGCGCTGGTATCAAATATATTTGACTGTTTTATCTGCGCTTCATTAGAGGCAATTAAGGTTATTTTTTTACCTACATGCACATCAATAAGCGTTTTAGCATTGGTTAGGGCTAAGGTTTTATAGTCATCATTTTCATTAAGAATTTCGATGTCTTCAAAAACTTCTAATTCCAGCGCAGGAGAGTTAAGAGCATAAACTTCATCAATAAGCCCTTGAATGTTATGAGAGTAAAGTGCTTTTTTACCACTCACAAAATCAACACCCTGCTCGTCTAAATACCAAAATCCCAAAGAGGCAATATCTTTGACAAAAGAGTCACTGTCTGAACTTTCAATATTTGAATTCATCAACTCAAATTGCTCAGAAGTGAGTGAGAAGTACGCACTTTCTAAAACAACTTCTTCAATCTCACCCTTTTGTGAACGTTGTGTTTCACATTCAAAAACACGAATCTCCTCGATGGTATCATCAAAAAGAGAGATACGATAAGGATTTTTTGATGAAGGGACAAAAATATCAATAATATCCCCACGAAAAGAGACTTCACCCTCTACTTGAACGATATCAACAAAGGTGTATCCCCATTGGTGCAGTTGTTCTTTAAATTTTACAAAGTCTATGACTCCCCCAAATTCTAAGTTGGTTGTTTGAAGTAACTCTTGGCTGGGTAGATTAAAAAGTAATGTTTTTAGAGGAGAGATAATAATGGGTTTGGTTTTTGCACTATAGTAGGTTCGTAGTGCACTAAAAAGCTCAAAAAGTTCTTCTTTAAAAGGACGTAAGTCATCTAAAAGTGCAGCGCGCAGATCAGGAAAAACCAAGACCTCTTTATCAAAAAATGTACAGACATCTTTTAACTCTTGTGCTTGTCCTGCATCTTCACAGATAAGCAGTTCAAGGTCTGGTTTTTTAGTCGTTTTAAAATAAGCGTATAAATTACTTTGTGGCATTAAATCTTCTCATATTTTTAATGCTATTTTAGCAATTTATTCTTTCTCTTCACTTTTTATAGGCACTTTTTTACTGTTATTTAAAGCAGGAGTCTCTGAGTTATTGTGTTTCATTTTAGATTCCCCCTCAAAAATACCATGAGATTCGATAATAAATTCTGTAGAGGTAATAGAACCCATCACTTTACCATCCGTCTTTATTTCTACTCTATTGGCTTCAACTGAACCTTCTACAGTGCCTTGAATAACAATATTATTTGTACTAACCTGACCCTTAATACTTCCATTTTTACCAACAGTTATATTATTTTTAGAGTTGATGATTCCATCAAAATGACCGTCTACGTAGAGGTTACACTCAAGATTCATTTCACCATTGAGAGTTGCACCTTCGGTAATGATGGTAGTGTTGTCGCTCCCGGTTGTTGGTGCGCTGTTATCGCTGTGATTAAAGATAGCCATGGGACTTTTTTCTCCTTTTCGAAAATTTGATTATAATTGGCATAGGTCCATTTGATAAACCAAAATGGATTCAGAGCGCGCTGAACAAAGCGCACCTCATAATGAAGATGTGGACCATTACTCATACCACTATTTCCTGTATAGCCAACCAGATCACCCTTTGCAACAAAGGTACCTGATTTGATTGCAACCTTACTTAGATGGCCATAGAGTGTTTTAAAACCATAGTTATGATCTAAGATAATTAATTTACCATAGCCACTAGACTTATGAGGGCCTGCAAACTCTACAATCGCATCTGAAGGTGCATAAATAGGCGTATTCATTTTTGCTTTCATATCAGAGCCACGATGAAATTCACGTCGATTAAGTGTTGGATGTTCTCTATATCCAAAGCGACTCGTAATCCCTTTGTACTCAATAGGTGAGCCGTTAGGAATATGTTGCATTATTAAATTCATCTGTGCAGAAGAGAGCTTGGCGATGTCTACGCGCTGTGTTAAAGAGCTGGTTTCAGGATGTGATAAACCGATAAGTTCTTCAATGTCATTTAACTTATCACTCACCACCAAAAGTTCATCTTTTTTATCGTCAAGATGTTGTTGTTTGTCTAAAATAGAGGCTATTAGCTCTTCGTTTTTACTATTAAGTGCATCTAAATTTGCTTCTAACTCTACTTTTTTCACAGAGATACTATCCACTTCTAGGTCTAAATAAACAATGATTCCACCACCGACGACAAAAATTCCAATAATAAAAAGAGCACTATAAAGTAGTATTTTTTTTATGACCTTATGTAAATTAAGTTGTTTCACGCCATGATCATCGTGAATGGTTATTGTAAAGTGATTATCCATTATTTTTTGTACTGCTTTAAAAAGGCTTCGACCACACTAAATGAGCCAAAGACCAAGTACGTCTCTTCCTTATCTATTTCATTAAATATTTTATGTTTTATCTGTAAAGAGTTCAAGGCAGATTCTATAAGATCTTGCTTCTCTATTCTATTATCGTCAACTTTCAAAATTTCTACATGTTTAATGATAGGTTTTAATGTTGCCAATATTGCTTTATATGCCTTATCTTCAAAGCTATTATAAACCAAAATGACTTTACGCCCATGAAATGAGGACAATATTGCCTCACTTGCTAAGAGATTGTGTCCCACATCGACACATATATTTTTTTCAATCCAACTTTGACGACCAAAAAGTTTAGCCTCTTTAAAGTCGTTATAATTAATCTGAATATCTAAAAGACGAAGGGCACTACAAACTAAAGCAAGATTTTCTTCTATATATGCTGGTAACTTTTCTTCATAACAAAACTTTTCTAGTGCTAAAATATCTTCAGAACCAAGCAATGTTTCTACATCAAAAAGACGACAATTTTGTGTATCACTAATCGTATCTGCAATCTCTAAAACAATCTCATGTTTCTGTTTCCCAATCAACGCTTGTTGACGCATTGAACGTAGTTTTGTTGAAGCAATATCCTCTAGTGAACTGCCTAAAAAAGCCTCATGGTCAAAATCAATAGGCGTAAAAATAGAGAGCTCTTTTTCAAAAACATTGGTAGCATCAAATTCACCACCCAAACCAGCTTCTAAAACAACAAAGTCACATGTTTCATAAACAAACATGGCTAGAAGTGTGGTGTACTCAAAATAACTCAGTGACTCAGATGTTTCTACGCTTAAAAGGCTTTGCAGTTTTTGATGCGCTTGATTTAAAAGTGCTTCTGAACTGTCTTCACCATCGATCCAAATACGTTCATTAAATTCTAAGATATGTGGAGAGCTATAATGCCCCACACTATAGCCAGACTTATACAAGGCCGTACTTAGATAACGCCCTGTTGTTCCCTTACCATTTGTTCCAACAACATGAATAATACGAGGAACTTTTAGATGGTCTTTAATTTCAGCGTAGGCATTAGGCATACGCTCCAAATCTATTTTAGTATAGTAAAGTGGTTTATTTTCTAAAAAAGTATTAAGCCTGTGGTTCAACGCGATTACGTCCATTGTCTTTGGCAGCATAAAGCTGTTCATCAGCCGAATCTAAACTCTCTTTTTGACTCGAAAACTGTTTTCTGTGAGAGACACCTCCACTGACAGTTACATCAATACGCTGCCCCTTATACATAAACTTTGTAGACTGAACACTTTTACGTACCTTTTCTGCAAATATCAATGCACCTGGAAGCTCAGAATTACTTAAAATAACCAAGAACTCTTCTCCACCAAAACGACCAACCACATCTACATTACGGGCTTTAGATTGTAAAACCTTGGCAAAGCCAGCAAGAACAGCGTCTCCTGCATCATGACCATAGGTATCATTTACATTTTTGAAAAGATCAATATCAAACATCACTAAAGAGTAATCACGTCCATAACGTTCAAATTCACCCTCTTTTATCTTAAGATATTCATCCAAAGCACGTCGATTCGCAAGTTTTGTTAAAAAATCTTCTTTAGAAGCTTCTTTTGCTTCTTGTAGCTCTTTTTCTAAAATAGAAATACGATTGCCCATATCCTGAAGTTCTTTATTATGCGTTTTAAGATCCACGCCTAAAGCCGCTGTTTGCTCTTCTAAATTCACTGCAATAGAGTAAAGCTTTTTATGCGCAACACTAAAATCACTCACCGCTTCAACATCAAATTTTTCTAAATCTTTTTTAATAGCTTGAATCTCTACTGTTGAAGTATCCGTGCGTTCAATTAAAGAGATAAGTTGGTGAGAGAGTTTATCTAAGACAATATCAAGAGATTGGACCATCTCTTTAACAGAGGCTTTATCTAAGGCAATACGTAAACTGATAGCCTCTTTTACCTCATAAGCCATGGACTTAGACGTTAGAAGTTCAGGATCTTTTCTAAGTGTATCGGTCACATTAGCTATTTCATCATTGGCACTAGAAGCGATAGAAGGAACCAAAGATGCGATTAAAAGTTTAGAGGCCAATGTAAAACTCTGTTCTACTTTTGCCTCAGCAGAGAATCCACTTAAATTAATACCATTAATAGTACTTTTAAGATCTTTACTATTGACCTTAGTTACCTTAGATAATTTTTGTAAAAATGTATCATCATACGTCGTCAAAAAGTTCATCCAAAGTTGGCGATAGTTGTCTAATTTTGTCGAATCAGCCCCATTATCTAAACCATCTGCAGTTTTTGAACTGAGTTCACTTACCTCTTTATTATGTAAAACACCACTCACACTTAAAATGCGTTTAAGCAGTTGAGACTGAGATTCGATAAGTTTGGCACTGTTACTTGGGTTCATGCGATTGAGTTTAGAGACTATAAAACGTAACAACTCATCAATCGTTTTAATGCGATATTGCTTAAGTTCTTCTTGATACTTTTTATCAAGATTATTGACATGTTTATCAATTTGATTACAGTCTGCAACCAATATCCCCGCAATTTGAGCCTCTTTACAAAAAGCCTCAGCATAAAAATCAGGCGTTAAAAGTTTATTCTCTTTTTTAATACGCTCAACTGCTTTTTTAATAATTACATTAATTGTCATGATCTCTCCTACTTCCACTCGCAGCTACTTGCGCAACAAAACTATCAATCGCTTTTTGAGATCCAAAATTAATCGCCTCAAAACGTGACTGATCCGACACGACAGCATTTGGCTCAATGGCAAAATCATAGGTACCTTGAGCGGTAAATACTTTTGAACTCTCTTTATCTGTTTTAGTAATTTTCAATGTTATTGTAGCACGATATGAGATGACATAACCATTACTGTCGTATTGAAGTGGAACAAAACTCATAGATGAGAATAAAATATCCAAATGTGTTGTTGAAAAACTTCGTGTGCTCAAAGAAGATTTAAAACGTTTAATAATAGCACTATCAACAGCATCTTTAATAATAACACTGTTTTCTGGGAACTTAAGATCAACAGTAACATGCGTACTAACACGCTCACCCATTACTGACTTAGCGTAGGTAGAACTTGGACGATATCCACATGAAGAGAGCAGTAGAAAAATAGAAAAGATGCTAAAAAATAATTTTCCTTTTTTTAACATCTTCATCCTTTATCCCTTAACTACAATATTAACCAATTTTTTAGGAACCACAATCTCTTTAACTATCTCTTTACCCTCTAACCATTTTTCTAAGGCGACCTTAGCTAATGCTAAAATTTCCTCTTTTGAAGCACTAGGACTCACTTCAATTTCTGCACGGTTTTTACCATTAATGGCCACACCCAACATCATCGAATCAACCACAAATACTTCATCAAGAACTTTTTGCTCACCTAAGTTGGCGCGTCCAAAGAGTGTATCAGAGAGTTCCCAACAGATGTGCGGAACAATTGGTTCTAAAATAGAGAGGATAATCCAATATCCTTCTGTCCACACATCTGAATTTTTCTGTTCATGTAGTGCGTTCATAGCTTCCATCACACCTGCAATAAGCGTGTTAAATGTAAACTTATTGGTATAAACATCTTCTGCGCGCTGAAGTGCTTCATATACTTTTTTACGCGCAAACTTCTCTTCTTTACTCAGCGCGCTGTGATCAATACGAGGAATATTTTCACATTTTACTGCATTGCTTGAGCGCTCACTTAAACGTTTTAAAAACTTATGAGATCCCTCAACAGCAGAATCATTCCACTCTAATTCTTGTGTTGGAGGGGCTGCAAATAAAATAAACAAGCGCGCTGTATCTGCGCCATATTTTTCAATCAATGCATCAGGATCAACCGTGTTGCCTTTTGACTTACTCATCTTAGAGCCATCTTTAAGCACCATTCCTTGTGTTAAGAGATGTCCAAAAGGCTCATCATGTTTGATGTAGCCTAAGTCACGAAATACCTTGGTGAAAAAACGTGCATAAAGTAGATGTAAAATAGCGTGTTCAATCCCACCTACATAATGATCCACATTCATCCAGTAATCTAACTCTTTAACATCAAAAGCCTTATCTTCTTGAATCGCTTTTGAAGCCGTATAACGTAAAAAGTACCATGAAGATTCAACAAAGGTATCCATTGTATCGGTTTCGCGTTCCGCATCTTTTCCACATTTTGGACACGCACATGTTTTCCAAGTGGGGTGGTTATAAAGAGGACTTCCCTCACCTGTAAACTCAACATCTTCAGGCAGTATAATAGGTAGATTTTGTTTCTCTTCCATCACAATTCCACAATCCTCACAGTGAATAAATGGAATCGGCGCACCCCAGTAACGTTGACGAGAAATTCCCCAATCTTTTAACTTGAAATTGATGACTTTTTTACCAATTTTCTCTTGCTCAAAGTGATAGATAATCGCTGGTTGTGCTTTTGTAGATTTCTGCCCATCAAACTGTCCAGAGTTAAATAAAACGCCTGCATCTGTAAAAGCTTTTTCGCTTACATCAACATCTGCGTCTTTTGGTTTGATCACAGCGTTTACTTCTAAATCATACATCTTTGCAAAATCATAATCTCTATCATCATGTGCAGGAACCGCCATAACCGCACCAGAACCATAATCCATCAAGACAAAATTTGCTACCCATACCGGCACTGATTTACCTGTTAATGGATGAAGTACGTTAATATTTAGCGCAACCCCTGATTTCTCTTTTTGTCGATCAATTGAGCTGGCATTTTTCATTTTTTTGATTGCCAGCGCGCTAGACTCATCTAAAAGATTGTTATCTAACATATACGTCACGATATCATGCTCAGGAGCCAATGCCGTATAACTCACACCATAAATAGTATCAGGGCGGGTAGTAAAGACATCAAATTTCTCAAAAGAGTTATTTAATTTTGCCTTAGAATCTTCATCAAAATGAAGATCAAATTCTAAGCCACTTGATTTGCCAATCCAGTTCTCTTGCATCGTCAAAACTTGTGAAGGCCAACCCTCTTTTAGTTTGTCCAAATCTTGCAGTAACTCGTCTGCGTAATCAGAGATCTTCAAGTAGTACTGATTCATCTCTTTTTTAACAACCTCAGTGTCACATCTCCAACAACAGCCATCCACTACTTGTTCGTTGGCTAAAACAGTTTGATCATGAGGACACCAGTTTAGAGAGGCTTTTTTTCTATATAAAAGACCCTTCTCATACATATCAATAATAAAGCCCTGTTCAAACTTGGTGTAAAGTTCATCACTGGTTGCAAACTCACGCTCTTTAGAAAAAGACAGACCTAATGAAGCCAATTCTGAACGCATATAGTCGATATTTTCGTAGGTCCATTTTTTAGGATGTGCTCCATTTTTAATCGCTGCATTTTCCGCTGGCATTCCAAAACTGTCCCAACCGATTGGGTGTAAAACATTTTTACCCATCTGGCGGTGATAGCGTGCAAAGGCATCACCAATACTGTAATTACGGACGTGACCCATATGCAAACGTCCGCTTGGGAATGGAAACATACTTAAAATATATTTTTTATCTTTACTATAATCTTCATGTGGTTCAAAACTTCTATTTGCTTCCCAAAAACCTTGCCACTTCTTCTCTATCTCACTTGGGTTATACGTCATTCATAATTCCTAAAATAATTTTTTAGAAAACTTCCTCAGAAATCTACTAAAAAATCACTCAGCGCTCTAGCGCTAAGAATGAATCGTTAATACTCTTCGTGACTTTTAAGACTCTCAATGAAAACCAATCCCATTGAAAATAGGTTTGCAATCAATGCACCAATAGCCAATGCTACAGCCCATGACTCATTTCCAGCCAACTCAAAGTAGATAAAAGCAGGAATAAGGTGCAGATCTGCTACCAATGAACTTGCCAAAAGTTCCGCTGCTAAAAGGTTTCTAACTCCAATTTTTAAAATTGTTGAAATTAAATTTAAACTTGCAGCAACAAAAAGTGCCACTGACGTATGCTCATATAAAAAGCCTGCTGTTGATGTCAAACTCATTAGTGAGAAAAATATATATACTACCTTACCCCAATCCATACCTACTCCTTAAAATTCATCTGTTTTTTTATGGTTTCAAGGAACGATTAAATCGTTCCTTGCTCGAACTGTGAACGCATTTTCTCTTTTTCTACTTCGCGCTTTGACTTTTCAGCCAACTTTAGACGGAAGTTTTTGATGTTAAATCCAAGTCCTAAAAGGATAGGAGAAGCAACAAAAATAGAGGAGTACGTTCCGACAACCACACCAACAAGTAGTGTAAATGCAAATGAGTGAATAATCTCTCCACCAAAAGCAAACAGTGTCAATACAACAAAGAAAGTAGTTAGTGAGGTCAGTGTTGTACGTGAAAGTGTACGCGTAACTGACTCATTGATAACCTCTCTAAGTTCTGTACTTTTAGATGTTGTAATTCCCTCTCTAATTCTATCAAAAACGATAATTGTATCATTCAGCGAATATCCAAGAATTGTCAGCAATGCTGCTAAAACATCAAGATTTACATCAATCTGGAAAAGTGCCAGCGCGCCAAGTGCAATAGAAATATCATGAATCAAAGCGACAATTGACGAGAGTGCAAATCTCCACTCAAATCTAAATGCTACGTACATCAAAATACCTAATGTTGCCAGCAACATAGACATGATACCTTTCTCACGTAACTCAGACCCGACTTTTGGCCCCACAATGTCCACACGACGAATCTCAAAATCACCTGTACCGGCCAACTCTTTACGTGCCAAATCACCCACATCAACTGCCATCGAATCAGATGATGTTTTAAGACGAATAATAACTTCCTCAGGTGAACCAAATTCAGTAATACTAGAGCCTTCAAAAACAGCATTTGCTTTGAGCTTTGCGCGCATTTCATCAATAGGTGCGGCCTCTTTGTACTGAACCTGAACAATAGTTCCACCAGCAAAGTCGACACCATAGTTTAGCCCATTAAAAGCAAGAAGCGCGTACGATGAAAGTACCACAAAGATAGATAAAAACATAGCCATCTTTGACTTGCCCATGAAATTAAATGTTCTTGTATATCTAAAAAATTCCATTATTTAGTTCCCTCTACGCCAAACCATTTTTTAACGTTTTGACCTTTTTTGATACGGCCCTCTAACATTTCATAAACACCATGTGTTCCCAGAATTGCTGTGAGCATAGACGCCAAAATACCGATACTTATCGTAATCGCAAAACCTTTAATCGCACCTGTTCCATAAGCATACAGAACCACGGCTGCGATCAGTGTTGTGATGTTTGCATCAAGAATAGCGCGCATCGCATTTGAGTAACCCTCTTCAATCGCTTTGTGAATCGAACTGCCTGAGTAGATCAACTCTCTAATACGCTCAGAGATAATGACATTGGCATCAACAGCCATACCAACGGTTAAGACGATACCTGCCATACCTGGAAGTGTTAAGGTTGCGCCAAATAGTGACATTACCGCTAAGATAATAAACAGATTGGCGATCAGTGCAACATTGGCAATAATTCCAGCGCGCTTGTAATAGATAACCATAAAGATAATAACTAAAACAAAACCACCTATTAAAGCAATCAGACTTGCTTTAATCGAATCTGCACCCAAACTTGGACCAACACTACGTTTTTCCATTAAGTAGATCGGTGCAAGAAGCGCACCTGAACGCAAGGCGATGGCTAAGTCATTTGCCCCTTGTGGTGTGTAGTTTCCAGAAATCTGACCACTACCTCCCCCAATACGTTCATTAATAACCGGCGCAGAGTAAACCTTACCATCTAAAACAATGGCCAAATGGTTCCCTACATTCGCCGCAGTAAAGTCACCAAATATTTGGGCACCCTCAGCGTTTAATGTAAAGTTAATCACTGGCTTATTATTTTGATCAAATGCCACACCGGCATCTGTCAACATCGAACCATCAAGAATAGGAATCTCTTTGATAAGATGTTTTACTCCCGGTTGCTCCGCGTCTTCTAAGATGATGTCGCCAAATTTAGCTGCGTCACGTTCATCCATGTTATACACACGCATTTTACGGTCTTCATCAATAGCCATCAACTCAAGCTTAGCCGCACGTGAGATAAGATCTCTAGCGCGCTGCTCCTCTTC
This sequence comes from Sulfurimonadaceae bacterium, assembly GCA_016744905.1. GTDB lineage: Bacteria > Campylobacterota > Campylobacteria > Campylobacterales > Sulfurimonadaceae > BB10. The sequence continues at coordinate 43,850 of JADGDM010000011.1, forward strand.
TTGATTTTTGATACCAGGAAGTTCGACCAAGATTTTTTCTTCACCTTGGCGCGCTACGGTTGGCTCTGCTAATCCAAACTGATCCAGACGGTTACGAATGGTTTCAATTGCTTGATCAATCGCCTGCTTTTTAGTTTTAACAACCTCTTCAGGAGTAAAACTCACGGCATAATCTAATCCACTATGCGTGATAACAATACCTTCTATCTCAGAAAGTAAGGTATCAATAGCACTTGCATCATCTTCATCAAGTAGAGCAAAATTCAGAGCTTCATCACCAAAAGTGATTGAATCAAGTAAGATGTCTTCACGCTCACTAAAATGTTTTACACTTGAAGTGATAGACTTGATACGAGACTTAACTGCCTCTTCAGTACGTACACCAAGAAGCATATGCAAACCACCTTGAAGATCAAGTCCCAAGGTAATTTTAGCCCCTTTTTCACTCTGTGTTAAAGAAGGAAATGAAAAAGCAAGTCCAAAAATAATTGCCGCAGCAAATACGACTATTCGAAAATTAAGCTTCATCCTCATACTTTCGAGCAATAGCATCTTTGGTCATTTTAATCACAGTCTCTTTGTTTAAAAGAACACTAAAATGATCCTCTTCAACTTTTTTGATCTCAACAATAAGACCACCATTTGTTACAACCTTAGCCCCTTTTTCAAGTGCCTCAAGCATCTCTTTGTGCTTTTTTTGTTGTGTTTGTTGTGGACGGATGATAACGAAGTACATAATACCAATCAGAAAGATAAACGGTAAAAGTTGTGAAATGATTTCCATGTGTGTGGATCCCTTATATAGTAAATTGCCGTGATTATACAGAAATTATGCTTGGAATCGGAAAATATCAGGAAAAATGGAATTAGTGATCGTGTAGTATCATTTGTGATTTATCTAAAATCATACTGTCCATATCATGTGTGATGGCGTACTCTAAGATGTCAAAAAGTGAGTTAAGCATACTGACTTTATTGTCATAGTCATGTGAACTGGTTACCACCACAAAAAGTTTTTTATTAAAATAGTTTGTCTCAAACTGTGTCTGTATATTTGACGTTGCCTTGATCGCATCTTCTGTGTCTGAGCCATCGAGCACGACACAACAGAGGTGCTCTTCTAAAATAATAAATTCATCAGTTTGTCTCTTAAAACTATCAAATCCACGCAGATCTATTCCATCACTAGAGAGACCAATAGCCAGTGAAAAATTAAAGTTGTAACGTTCATGTCTATAATTATAATCTTCAAGACGTTTCATAATAGCCGTACAATAGACTTTACGATTATCTCTAATTAAATGGATCATATCACAACCTTGATAGTTATTATTTTTTAAAATATTAGCGTAATCTTTTGATATCTTTCTTGTTGTTGCTTATGATTTAAGATTTTAACGAGAGTAGAGATATACTGCTGCTCATGAAATACTTACGCATTTTCTTTAAAAAAGAGCAGTTTATTGAACACTTTATTCATGCACTCATCATCACTTTTAGCTTCAGTGCTTTTATCTATTTTGAGAAATTTGGACTATCGTCTCCTTTTATAAACACTTTTCTTGCCCTTGGCGCACTGTATGGTTTTTTAAGTTTTCCACCTCGCTCCATTTTGATGGCCGGTTACCTCATCGGATTGGTTTGGTTTTACTGGATTGCGTACAGTTTTGAATATTATAATGTTCCATGGATGATTCCCATCATCACCCTTTTCTTCGCTTTTTTATATATGCTCTACTTTGGAATGATGGCACTGAGCAACAATCCTCTTCGGCGCGCTGGGATACTCTTTTTATTAAGTTTTGTTGAGCCTTTTGACTGGAACTGGATGATGCCTGAACTCATTTTTGTAAACTCTTATTTTGGTGTTGAAAAATGGCAGTTTGGACTTATTTTACTTTCACTTGGCTTACTGCTATTTTTCAAAGACAGACCTAAACGTTATCTTCTACTCCTATTGCTCACCCCCGCACTCAGCTTTACAAAAGCAGATTACAAAATTCCAGATATTAAAATCAAACTGGTTGAAACACAACTTGAACAGCACTATAAATGGCAACATAAAAATCAAGGCGCCATTATTCAAGAAAATATCAACCATATTCACAGTGCCATTAACGAAGGTTATGAGATGGTGGTACTTCCTGAGTCCGCTTTTCCTATGCATCTAAACTATCATAGTGTACTCATTAAACATCTTCAAAAGCTCTCAAAACAGATCACTATCTACACTGGTGCGCTCTACACTGAGCAAGAGCAACATTTTAATGTTTCTTATATCTTTCAAGACGGAAAGTACACCATCGCTAAAAAGACTATTCTTGTCCCCTTTGGTGAGTATATTCCTCTTCCAAAATTTATGCAGGGCATTATCAATGAGATATTTTTTGATGGAATTTCAGACTTTAAAACAGCAGATGAAGCAACCGATTTTGAAGTTAAAGGGATAAAATTTCGCTCTGCAATCTGTTATGAGGCGACGTGTCATGAGATGTATAAAGGCAGACCTGAATACATGATAGTCATTAGTAACAATGGTTGGTTTTTACCCTCAGTAGAACCTGTTATTCAACGGCTAATTATGAAACTTTATGCTACTCGTTATGGTACCGTTATTTTTCACGCAGCCAACAGAGAAGGAACAGGAATCGTTACCCCCTAATCTCTATTTTAAAACAAGCACCAGCTTTGGTGTTGGTGACAACAATCGAACCCTTATGATGTTCTTCAACAATAACCTTCGACATATAAAGTCCCAGACCCGTACCATTTTTTTCATCTTTAGTAGAAAAATAGGGATCAAATATCTTCTCAACAACACCTTGTGCTATACCTCCACCATTGTCTTCTATTTTTAATATCACACTTGTATCTGTATCTAAACTTGTTAACTTCAACTTTGGACTTTCTATATTTTCTTGATTAAAATGATCCACTGCATTTTTTAAGATATTGAGCATCACTTGCATCATCTCGGAGTCATACATTGGAATTATTTTTTTAGAGTCTAGTAAAAGTTCAATTTCTACATGTGCCTTATCAAAACTATTTTTCATCAACATTAGTGCCTTCTCAAGAGGTTGTGTTAAAGCCACTTTTATAGACTGTTTGTCAGGTCTATAAAAATTTCTAAAATCATCAATAGTCTGGGTTAAACTCTGAACATAGGTCTCAATATTATTCAACTCATTATCAAAATGTGTCATACAGGCTTCATTATTTTTATTCTCTTCAAGATTAAAATCATTAAGTACAATACTCATTTTCATATTGATTGAGGCAGTCGCTATGGCAGACAGAGGTTGTCTCCACTGATGGGCTATCATAGAGATCATCTCACCCATCTGTGCGAGTCGTGACTGAGCAAAAAGTTGTTTCTCTTTTTGTCTATTTTTCTCGATTTCTTGTTCCACGCGAATTTCAAGATCACTATTGATTTTTAGAATTTCATCTTCAAGCTCTTTTTTTCTTGTGATGTCACGCAGAGCAAGGTGTAGTATATCCTCATGATTCACATCAATCTTAGTTAAAACCGACTCAACCCAAAACTGATCACCATCAGCATCTTGATGTAACCACTCAAACTTATAAGAACCTCTCTTCATGGCCAAGTGTACCAGACGAATAGACTCTTTCCAAGACTCTTTTCCATTGGGTTGATAACGTGGACTATGGCTTTTAATATGGGCAGTAAGATACGTCTCTTTGGTAGAGAATTTAAACATTTTTAAAATCGACTCATTACAGTCGATAAATTTTCCCTCTTTCATTAAAACAACCCCATCTGTTGTTTTGTCGTAAAGATTTTGAAAACTTACTTTTTTTGCTTCTATTTCTAGTTTGAGTCGGTGTTCACGCATTAAAAAGAAGAGGACTAAGCCTAGTAATGCCGTAAAAAAACCCAATAGCTCCCAAAGAAATTTATACTCGACTTTTTGCTCAACCTTTGTAGATATCCACTTATTTAATATCTCTCTCTTTTTACTCATCGGAATTTCTAAGATAACCTCATCTAAAATACCTTGTAAAATTCTATCATCATTAACGACCCCTATAGAAATCTTAAAATCTTCAAAAGTGTTAATGATTTTTACTGTAGTAGAAAAGCCATTTTGAATGTGAAAAGCACTATTGGACGTCATTCCTAGATAGGCAAAGGCCTCTTTATTTTCTACCATTTCCAAAGCACTACGCGTAGTATCAACTTCTATTAACTTGATACCTTTATGCTTCTTTTTAATAAAGTCAATAAAACCTTTTTGTCCTTTGAGAACCACAAACTCTTCATCTAAAAATAACTCTAACCCAGAAATAAAGCTTTGATCCATTCTTGTACTTAAAGCCAATCTCTCTTGGATATAAGGGATAGATGCACGGTAAGGGATAGTCTTACTTATGTACTGCGATATAAGTGGACGAACGTCACAACGTTTTTGTAATAAAAATTCTAACAACTCTTTTCTATCTTTGGCCTCTATAATCTCTAACTTCATATCTAAAGAGTCTGTAATAATCTTCATAAAATCAGCACTGATACCAATAAAGTTCACCCCTTTCACATCTTCATATGGCAACCAATTTTTCTTGACACACACTGAGAGTGTTTTTTTATTTTCCAGATATTTACGTTCAACTTCTGTATGTGCGAAAAGGCTTGAAAAGAGTATTAAAAATAAAAATAATTTTATCATTGGTGATTTTGTATTCATACTCAGATTATAACCCAACTTTATTCAAACTTAAAATATTTAAGTCTTAATTTATTCTTTTATAGTGGTAGTTTTATTTTGATATAGTACGTCAAATTTTAAATAAAGGCTTCAAATGAAATTCGGATCAATTCTATTAGCAAGTGTATTGTCACTGGGTATTGCGTACGCCAGTACAGATGAAACAGTCACGCTTAAAGGTGCTAAAGTTACCCTCAGTGGCAATAAAATCAGTGTAGGTGATAAAGCCCCTATTGTTACTTTAATCAGTAGTGATTTAAAAGAAATTCAAGTAGGTGGTAAGACCAAAAACACTCAGGTTCTTATCGTCGTTCCCAGTATTGACACACCGGTATGTGACCTTGAAGCGCGCACATTTAACGAAAAAGCGACCTCATTTGAAAATGTAGATATAACGGTTATCTCTATGGACTTGCCATTTGCTGGTAAACGTTACTGTGCGGCACACGGAATTGACAATATTATCGTTGCCAGTGATTTTCAAGATAAGGCATTTGGAAAAGCGTATGGGACACTCATTGGCTCAAGCATTCTAAAGGGTATCGAAGCGCGCACAATATTTATTATTAAAAATGGTAAGGTTACCTATAAACAACTGGTTCCAGAAATCTCAAAAGATCCAGACTACGAAGCAATTTTAAAAGCTATCTAATCCCCTTAAGGCAAAAGCATTCTCTCTTTTGCCCTCTTCTTATACCAAAGTAAAACACTCATCAATAAAGACTTTTAACCTAATACTCACTATTATGTTCTTAATTAAAAAGGATAACCCTATGAATATAGCCAATAATATCACCGATTTAATCGGTAATACGCCTCTTGTTAAGTTAAATACACCCTCTACTTTATCAGGGGCAACCATTATCGGAAAATGTGAATTTATGAATCCTACCAGTTCAGTCAAGGATAGAATTGGTTTCAATATGATTGATTCAGCAATGAAATCTGGAGATATTAAAGAGGGCACCACCATTATCGAACCAACAAGTGGAAATACGGGTATTGCACTTGCTTCAATATGTGCTTCACTCAAACTCAAACTTATTTTAACCATGCCTGAATCAATGAGTATGGAACGTCGAAATCTCCTTAAGGCACTCGGTGCTGAATTGGTACTCACACCTGCTGCTTCAGGAATGAAAGGGGCGATAGATAAAGCTGCTGAACTAAACTCTGAAATTGCTAACTCAATCGTCTTACAACAGTTTGAAAATCCAGCCAATCCAGCTATCCATAAAATCACAACTGCAGTAGAGATACTACGTGATACAGATAAAAAATTGGATATTTTTGTTGCCGCTATTGGAACAGGTGGAACCATTACGGGAACAGGAAGCGTACTTAAAGAGCAGATCCCAGATCTTCAAATCTACGCAGTAGAGCCAGAAGCATCTGCTATCCTTTCGGGCAATAAACCGGGACCACATAAAATTCAAGGCATTGGGGCAGGATTTGTACCAGGGATTTTAGATACTGAGATTTATGGAGAAGTTATTCAAGTCAGTAATGAAGATGCTATGGATACCGCTAAGATGTTGGCGCGCGAAGAGGGTCTTCTCGTGGGCATATCAGCAGGTGCCAATGTTTACGCTGCCATGCAAATTGCCCAGCGCGCTGAGAATCAAGGTAAAACTATTGTCACAATCCTTTGTGACACCGGTGAGCGTTATCTCAGTACCGCACTTTTTAGCGAATAGATGCCAAAACTAGTAGAGACCATCAAAGTTGATGATGAGCAAGCCTATTTTTTAAAGTTTCATCAAGCCAGATTAGAGCGCAGTTGTAGCGCGCTGGACTGGAACTGTAAATATGACCTTTTTAAACTGATCAGCCCTCCTGATAAATCTCTTTATCGATGTCGATTTGTTTATGATGAAAAAGGTTTTGAAATTGAGTACATTCCTTACAAAATGAAAAAGATCCAAACATTACAAAGTATCGAAGTAGATGACTTAGATTATGCGCTCAAATATGCTGATCGTAGCGCACTAGAGGAGCTGAGTTTAGAGAAAAAAGATGCTGATGATGTCTTGATAATAAAAGATGGTTTTGTCACTGATACTTCCATCGCCAATATCGCTTTTTTTGATGGTGAAAATTGGCTCACCCCTCGTCATCCTCTTTTAGAAGGAACCTCCCGTGCGCGCTATTTAAGTAAACACAAACTAAAGTTGGCAGATATTTCCCTTCAAAACGCCAAAAAGTATGAAAAATTTGCCTTGATGAATGCGATGATTGGATTTGTTGAGATACAAGATGGTATTATTTTATGAATAAATCACCCAAGGGACGTAAACAATGCTATACGACATTATAAAAAATCAAGAATTTGGACAGCTAATGCAAATGCACATTCAAGGTCTCTTAATCCACCTTTTTGATGCCAACCAAAATTTTGGAGTACTGTGTAAAATTGATCAACTATCATTTGACCCAGAACTTCCAGAAGAGATCAGCAGAGAATTTAGAGCCATGACGCTTTTCTTTTTAGCTGGTTATACTTTTGAGACAGCGCGCTTAGAAGGTGAATATCTATTTTTTGAAGCGGGATTTGGTGCTGATAATTACGGAAGTATGGTGAGTGTCCCTTTGTTGAGTATTATGCAAGTCATCATTGATGAAACACCTGTTTTTGTTAATTTAGCTGAGCCAAGTAGTATGGTTTTAGAAAAAGATGTAGAAGAAAAAGAGAGTGGTGTGAAAAATTCTATGGCTTCTTTTCTAAGTAATCCAGAAAACTCTAAATTTAAAAAGTAAGCAAAGAAGAATAGAGGAAGAGAATTCCTATATTCCTTTAATGTTTAAAAGATAGTGCACTACGTTGTCGATAAATGCATCATGTTTACGGTCTTTTGAGTAAGCGATATAAAACTTACGACGAATTTTGTAGTTTTTCAAACGTGCTTCAAATAGTGTACCATTTTCCAACTCATCTTCAACAACATGACGAGAGATAACAGAAACAACGGGTCGCTCATTTTTTGCTGAACGCATGATGGTCTCTTTAATCGCTGTTGGACTCGCCACTACACCGATTACATTAAAACTTGAACACTCAACGCCCATCTCTTCAAATACTTCAGAAGTTAAACGACGTGTATGTGAGTTTTCATCTCTACAGATCCAGTCATATTTATATAGGTCTTCTTTTTTAAGATTTTTAGGCAATTGTTGATTTGAGAAAACCACCAACTCATCTTCAATCCACTCTCTGTAAATAATGGCGTCTTGAAAAATTGGAGATTCAATCAGTGCGATATCGATTTTTTTATCTAAAAGTTGATCAATAATTGTTTCAGAAACATCGATATTAATATACACCTCATTATCAATCTTCTCTTTAATTTCACCCAAAAAACGTGGTAATACATAGTTACCAATCGCATTAGATGCACCCATAACAAAGGTGAAATCTTTATCAATAATTTTAAGTAGATCTTTTTCACTACTTGAAATTGCTTTTTCTAATTTCACTGCTATTCTAAA
>JADGDM010000083.1 GCA_016744905.1 Sulfurimonadaceae bacterium
TGAAGTTAAAACAAACTCCAGTTCAGTCCCTTGTTCCATCAAGGTCATCATTTTCAAAGACATTGGCACTAAAAGATTGAATAGTATCAACCTTAGTCTCTTCTTTTATCTCTTGGTTAATAATTACATATTCTAAAGAAGAGGATTCTAGCGCTTCTTTTGAAAATGGAGAGGTTGCTTTGACACTTAAAGAGTGAGACCCTTCACCCAGATGTGCTGTCACTATTTTATAGAAACCATTCTCATCACTCAGCGCGCTACCAACAGCCGTAGAGCCATCAAAGACTATTACTTGAGAATAAGCGATATCGGTTGTACCTTTAAGTGTTGGCATAGAACTGTTTTCATCTGTTTGATGCTCCAACTCTAAAACAACACCATTATCATCTGAACCTTCAGTCTGATTTTCCAATTCAGGAAGACTTTCACCTATGCGCATATTTGCAGGTACTAATGTATTTATATGCAATTTTCCATCAAGCAGTACTACACTTGCACCCACATCAAAACTAAAATAGAGAGTATCTGTCTTAAACAACTCCTTACCCTCATAATTTTTATTCTCTTTATTATAATGCAAACCATCAATCGAGATATTTTGAACATACGTATATAAACCACTACTCTTTTCTAGCGTTAATCGACCAAAACTTCCAATCTCATCTTCAAGTACATACTCAATACTTTCATCCACTTCATCTATTTTTAAACGTCCGCAACTGTTTTGTTTATGTGTTGCATTAAGATGAATACCCTTTTGCGTTCCATAAATATTAATTATCAATTTTTCTAAGTCACCTTCTTGGGTACTAACAAGTATGGACTCTTCTAGGCGCTCATTTTCATTTAGTGTATCTATACGACTTGTCTTACTAAATGTATATGTCCAGGACCCCTCTTCTTCAATCTCAAAGTCACCATAAATCAATGATTTTTTTTCATGTTTAAATTCTATAAGATCTTGACCTTCACTGTCTAATATATTACCACTAAGTGTAATACCGACATCTTCTTCGCACTCTTGTTCTACTTCAATAATAATAGAACTGTCAATAACAATTTCCAAGGGAGAGGATTCAACACTAATGGTACTTGAGGGTGCCAGTGCATGTGTCAAAAAAGTATGAAAGCCATCATTTAGCTCTGTGCTTATCAGTGAGTAGTAACCATTGGAGTCAGAAACAGTGCGCGCTATCTCACTCCATGTATCTTCTTTTTGTACATATAGACGTATCTTAGAAAAAGAGATAGCACTTTGTCCACTAATAGAGGGTCTTACTAAATTCGTAAGATTACTCTCCTCTCTCTCTTCAATATGGAGTTTCTCATTTAACTCTATACTCACACTGTTAAGCGGTATACTTATTTTTACTGCACTTGGAGCAATTGAAGTAATCTTAGGCGACGTAAAAGAGATCATAGAGATAGTACACTCAGCCTCTTCTTCTTTTGGCGCACTTAAGGTCGCTGTTGGATAGAAGGTAAGGTATTGTCTTTTTTTATTCCCACTACTCTCTTCTATATGTATCTCGAAGCTATCTTGTCCACTATATGTCTTTGTGGCAGTCTTGTAATTCATTCTTGCAACACTTAACGCTTGTGTATAAGTATATGCTCCACTAGATTTATCTAAACTCAAGGTACCAAAATCACCTCTAGCCTCCACAACAGTAAAAAGGACAGCCTCTTTAAAATCGAGAACACCATTAACAACCCGAGTCTCATCTTCACCTAAAAAGTGCAATGTCTCATTTCGAGCATCACTTTGTACTTCAAGTTCAATATGCTGTACAAACTGTGTAATATTATGCATCTTATCTATCAGGCTGAGTAAGAGTTCAGACATATTTTCATCAACCTCTTCAATACGTAACGTATAGTGTCCCTTGATATCAACCTTTGAGCGTGCGACTTCTAGCCCATCAAGTCTGGTTACAATAATTTCACAAAGTGATTCTGCCTTACCTTCTATCTCCAATACTCTGTTATCATAGTGTTCTATATGATTGACAGTCAACTCTTTCGCAGGTGAATCAATATAGGTAGATCCAATATCTACAATACTAGGGGTTTCACCTTCTTTAGAATACGCCACTTGTATAAACTGTGAACCATTATTTAGATTTGGAAAAAGAAATTGTTGGGGATGATGAGGTAAGGCGATAGGTAAAATTGGTTTGCCATTAACAATAAACTTACTGTTGGTGTCATTATCCGATACGGGTAAAGTGATGACTACTTGATTACTATCATACTGCTGTGCCAACACCATACTTTGAAAATCATTGGGAGGAGTTTTATTAAAAAGAGGATCTTGTACTATTAAACTATTAAGATACTTACCTATTTCTACCGATGTCTCTGTTCTTCCCATAATTACTATCCTCATCCATCACATTTTTGTGTCTGCTTTAATAATACATAAAGCCACCTTATATAAGTGTAAATAATACAACAAGCACTACTATTTACAACACAAAAGGTTCACACAGTATAATTGCGCCATTATATACACACATCGGAGAAAATATGGGTTTAGCTATCGGTCTTGTAGGACTACCAAATGTCGGAAAATCAACAACGTTTAATGCCTTAACAAAAGCGCAGAATGCAGAAGCGGCGAACTACCCGTTTTGTACTATCGAGCCAAATAAGGCAGTTGTTCCTGTTCCTGATAAACGTCTTGATGCGTTAGCAAAAATTGTAAATCCAGAGCGTCTTCAGTTCTCTACGCTAGACTTTGTTGATATCGCAGGTTTAGTAAAGGGTGCATCAAAAGGTGAAGGTTTAGGAAATAAATTTCTATCTAACATCCGTGAAACTGAAGTAATTCTTCACATCGTTAGATGTTTTGAAGATGACAATATTGTCCACACAGAGGGAAACATCGATCCTCTTCGTGATGTTGATATCATCGAGACTGAACTGATCTTAGCGGATTTAGAAGCCGTTACCAATCGTATCGAGCGTCTTAAGAAACAAGCCAAAGCAGACAAAGGCGCAGCCGCATTGATGGAAGAAGCAAAGCGCATTGAAGAATTTCTATCTGATGGTAACATGGCTAGAAACTTTCCAGATGCGGAAGGTGATCTTTTTAAACAACTTGACCAAGAGTTACGTTTTTTAACTTCTAAAGAGATCATGTATGGTGCCAATGTTGATGAAGATGGTATGAGTGAAGACAATGACTATGTTAAAGCATTGGCTAAACATGCAGAAGCAAACAACTCTGAATTGGTAAAGCTTTGTGCAAAGTTTGAAGAAGAGCTTATCGGTTTAGATGAAGAAGAAGCAGTTGAATTTCTAGCAGATGCGGGTGTTGAAGAGTCAGGTTTGGCACAGATCATCCACAAAGGTTTTGATAAACTGGGTCTTATGAGCTACTTTACTGCGGGCGTAAAAGAGGTTCGTGCATGGACTATTCGTAAAAATACTACGGCGCCAAAAGCGGCAGCTGTTATCCACAACGACTTTGAAAAAGGTTTTATCCGCGCTGAGGTTATCGGTTATGATGACTACATCGCAGCAGGCTCAGAAAACGCAGCCAAAGACGCAGGAAAAATGCGCCTAGAAGGTAAAGAGTACATTGTTGCTGATGGCGACATCATGCACTTTCGTTTCAACGTTTAAAAAAACTCCTTCATACATTACAGTAAAGCTTCTCTTTTACTGTAATAATTCCTAAAAAGATTCTCTTTGATACAACAAAATTCTATGACAAAAACCATCTTATTACTGGCTATTCCTGCGGCACTTAAAAACCTACTTGATATGCTTCAAGTCCTTATCGATCTTTTTATGGTCTCCTCTTTAGGTATCAGCGCGCTGGCAGCAGTAGGGATGGGTCTTCAGTTTGTTATGATGTTGGGTGTTTTGATGAGTGTTTTTAGTGTTGGTGGCAATGCTGTTCTCTCCAGACTCAAAGGTGCTTCACGCGTCAACAGAGCCAATAAAGTACTCTACAATATCTTTTTACTCACCGTCGTTTTGGCAATATTTTCAAGTCTTATTCTTGTTCCACTTACTCCATTTCTCTACGCCATTATGGGTTCAAGTCCTGAGGTTATACAACTGGGTAATGATTACTTTGGAACCTTAGCATTAGGCTTGGTTTTACTCTTTTTAGATGTGCTCTTTTTCACCTATTTTTCAGCCATGGGTAACACTTTTTATTCACTCTATATAAAAATATTTTCAGCCATAATCAATGTCATACTGAACTACGCACTTATTTTTGGAAACTTTGGCGCGCCAGCTCTTGGTGTTAAAGGTGCCGCTATTGCCACACTTATAGCCTTAGGTATCAATGTTGCCCTTTATCTTGTTATATTTTTACAAAAAAACAACTATGGTTTTATCTATAAACTATCTTTCGAACCCATCAAAACTGTACTAAAAATTGGTTTGCCTGCTTCTATCGAGCGTGGTATTTCTATGATCTCTTTTATGTTTTTTGTAGGTCTCATTGCCTCTTACTCAACAGAAGCACTTGCGGCCTATCAAGTAGGTCTGCGTATTGAAGGTATCGCTTTTATGCCAGGTTTTGGTTTTTCTATCGCCGCCATGACCTTAGTAGGACAGTATATCGGTGCGAAGCGTATTGATTTGGCAGAACAGTCAGCACTCTACACTGCCAAACTCGCCGCTACCTTTATGGGTCTTGTGGGTATTTTAATGATATTTTTCCCACAATACGCCATCCATATCTTCACACAAGATGAAGAGACGGTAAGACACGCGAGCATCTACCTTAGAATGGTCGGTATCACACAGATACCACTTGCGGTGATGTTTGTATTAAGTTCTGCACTTCGTGGCGCAGGAGCTGTTAAAATCACTTTAATGATATCATTAACAACCCTGTGGACAATTCGTATCATCCCCTCATATGTTGCCAACTATTTTGGAGGAGATATCATCTGGGTCTACTCAATGATGGCATTAGAGACCCTAGTCAAAGGTCTACTCTTTTATTACTTCTTTAAAAAGGGCAGTTGGAAGAGTTTGAAAGTTAAGGTTTAAGCCTCGAAACTCTGATGAACGAGTGGTGTGGAGAGGTCTATGTCGTAGATGTATGAGGCGCGCAGGGTTATTTCATTGATGAGCCTTGGTGTGGCTAGAAGATAATTACGTATGGTTTTTGTTGAACGAGTCTCTGGTAGTGATGATATGTGGTAGGTTAAGATAAATTCTACAGCGTAATCTCCCGTATCTTTAATATACCAAGTAAATGGGATGTTCTCGTTGATGAGAATCTCCTCATCTTTAAAAGCTTCTTCTTGAACATAAGTAAACATCTCATCAACCTTTTCCTTATAGTCCAAATAACTCTTTTCACCCTCACTGCGCGCTGGGTAACCTATCTTAAAAACATGATAGTGACGAAGTCCTTCTATCGACGCTTTTTTACTGAGGTTGTTTATCGTGGCGTCCACCATCTTGGCATTACGAATCATAATACGGTGGTTGTTGGTGACATCGAGTAAGATGGTATAGATAAAGGTGACTTTATTGATGATATAGAGATGTTTCGTCTCATCTTTAAAAGATATAACATCTCCATCTTCAAGCATTTTAGAGTTTAAAATCACCATCCCATAATAGAGATCAGGTGCCCAAATAGCATTGGTCAGTGCTAAAAATGCGACAATTAAACCAAAAAGCCCTGTTGTCTCAAGTAAAGATGTAAATCCCCATATCTTGATGATATACATCAAAACCATGAGTGTGATGATGACCATCACTATGATATTTACCATTCTAGAGCTATACGAGTCATAATAGACTTTAGCCCCATCTACCTCACGACTCACACCAAATTTTGTTTTTGAATAGAGTGTCATCATAGAATAAACAATAATTCCCGTGTAGGTAAGAACGATGCTCAAACCCATCTTAAAAAAATAATTTTCATAGTTTTGATTTAACGAGAGCATCACCCAATCTAAAAGATGAAAAAAGAAAAAGGCCAAATTTAGAGATCTAAAGAGAGAGAGTTGTTTACTGTTTTCCTGATCAGAATTTAAAAACTTAACTATCTTAGAAGAGAAAAGAAAAAGTACGATATTTAAAAAGAAAACGATAATATGAATGGAGGTGTATTCAGAGAGACCAAGGAATTCTATTTCAAGCATTATTGACCTTTAAAGCAGTGTGAATAATTTTTTAATGATGTGTGATTATATCACACAACGGGGCATCTTCTTTTAAAAAAGAGTCATGTAGTGTCATTCTAAATTGTACCCCTTCATTAATATTTTCAACATCTATTGTTCCAAAAAGATGATCAACAATTACCTTATGGGTTAACTCCAATCCAAGACCTGTTCCCCCATCTTCTACTTTCGTTGTAAAGTATGGTTCAAATATATGGGTAATGACATTATCGGCAATTCCCCCTGCATTATCTGACATTAAAATAATAATATATCCATTTCTTTTTTCTAATGAAATTTTAAATTGTGCATTTTTGAGATTTTTACTGGCAATAACATCTTTAGCATTGTTTGCAATATTCATAATAGCATGAATAAATTCACTCTCTTTACCAACAAGATAAGCCTCTGTACTTTTTTCTTCAAATTCAAATGCTATATGTTTATTCACAAAACTTGGTTTGACCAATGAAATCATCATACGGATGGCATTATTGACCGAAAACTTTACGTCAATAGCGTGGGGACTGCTAAAGTGTAAAAAGTCGTCCATTGTCTTTTGCATCAACGCTGTCTGTTTCAAAATATCTTGAAAACTTTTTTCTACCTCAAAATCTTCTTCTTCAAGTGCTGTACAAATCTGAGCATCTGCAACAACGACATTAATACTTTGAAGAGGTTGTTTCCACTGGTGAGATATATTGCTAATCATTTCACCTAGGGAGGCCATTTTTGATTGTTGGGCAATCATCTGATCCTTTTCCCTATTATCAGCGACCTGTTTTCGAACCTCTTCTTTGAGGTTTAGGGTAAGATCTTCAAGTTTGGCATTTTTTTCATTTAGCTCATATTCAAAAAGATCTTGAATGTTTTGTAAGAGATAAACAAACATCGTTTCTAAAATCAAAGAGATAGTGAGATAGATTAAATACTCTTTTTCATAAGGAAGCGTCATAAAATCATAAAAAATAAAAACTAGAATATTCGAAACTATAAACAGTCCAATCCAACGCAGACCAATTTTAACACCAAGTAAAAATATGGAAAAAAGTGGAAGGAGTGCAAACCAGACAAAGCCGCTGTTGGCGATTCCACCTTCAAAAAGAGCAGGATATAATACCAATAAAATTATAACTATCGCTAGATGTGAAACAAGGCGGATATTATAGACTCTACCTCTAAGTAGCAAAATCCCAATAGATCCAATTATCACATCAGAAATACTCGCATAACCATAAACAATCTGACCTGCTTTAAAGTTTTCACCAATCACAAGGAGATTAACAATAACGGAGATGTAAAGTATAAAGTTAATTATACGTACTTTTTTAAACTCTAATGAGTCTGGTGGAAGATTTAGATTGGCATTAATTAAATTATTATAAATATTTTTTATCATCATATATTCTTTATACATAAAGTATAACTTTGTTTAACTATAAAATATACTTAAATTTTCTAAAGTATGTGAAAGACATAGTGGTTTAGCTTCGTAATTGCTCAATAATTTTATCAGCTATTCTAAAAGAGTTGGCATAAATAGTCCATGTATAAGGAACACTTCCACCTGTAGGCATAAAGCTTGCATCGCTGACGTAAAGATTTTCTAACTCATGTGCCTTGCAATTCACATCAAGAACAGAAGTTTTAGGATCATTTCCAAAGCGACATCCTCCAGCAACCAAGTTTGGCGGTGGAGAGGTAGAGATATTAGAGCTGATATCAACGGCACCTAATTGTTCTAAGACCTTCTCAGCGCGCTGGGCTAAATGCTCACCAACTTGAACATCTTTAGGATGAGAATAAAGTCTGATACGTCCCACATTCATCCCCCATTTATCTTGAACATCTTCATCTGTACTGACAAAACATTTGTCTGTTGGTAGCCAGTCATTAAAAACTTCAAAGGTAAAAACACGGGACTCTTCGAAAGCGTATTTAAGACGTTCTTCTAATGCGCTACCCCACAGAAGATTACCTTCATCATCATAAACCTGACCCAGTGCACGAGGAACAGCATTGGCATGTTCATAAAGGAAGTCTATCGTTCCTCCTTTATGTAGCGCGCCCGAATCTTCATAATCATACCAGTCTTGTAAAGAACGGTTAACAAAGGCACCGCGTGTATGAAACACATCTGCTTGCTCTTTAGAGAGGTTTTTCATCTCAATGCGCCCTTCTCCACTACCACCAGCAGAGAAGATAAGGTTTTTTCCTACGTTGCCACTATTGTTGGCCAAGCCATGAGGGAAAAACTTATTTTTAGAATTAAGTAACAATCTTGAACTCTCTATGGCTTGTGCGGCAACGACGATGATTTTTGCTTCTATAAAATGTTTATTATTTTCTGCGTCGATGTAGTGTACTTTAGTAGCGCGCTTATCATTACTGTCTATGTGGGTCACATAAGATTCACTGAATAAGGTACAGTTATCATATCGCAGTGCTTTAACTAAAAGTGCCGCACGGGCATTTCCTTTAGCGCCAGTCGAGCAACCAAAACTTCCACAAAGGTTTGAGTAAGAACACCCCGTACGACCTAGCGCGTCATACGGTAAAACCGCTCGAGGCGTTGGCAAGGAGACATATCCTAAATCCACACAAGCCTTATCAAACCAGTGTGAGATAGGTTGAACCCAAGTTGCTTCGTAAGGAAAGTTTTTTGAACTGCGTCGCTCTAAAAACTTGTGCGGAACAATCGTCCCAGAGACACCAACCACTTTTTCAACCTTATCATAATAGGGTTCTAAATCATCATATGAAATTGGCCAGTCAACTACATTGGCACCTTCTATTTTTCCATACTTTGAGAGCAGTTTAAAATCATCTTCTTTCATACGGTGAAAATAACCACTCATAAGGTTTGATGAACCACCCACCATAGAGCCATTCCAAAAACTCCAGTTACTTTCACTGCCCATGTAGCGTTCTATCTCACCTTCATCATCATAGGTCTCGATAACATGTTGTTCATCTTTAAGATTAGGTGTAAATTTATCACGACGGCTCACATCTATCTCATCTTTGTTAAAATCAGCCTCACTGTAGTGGGGACCTTTTTCTAAAACGACAACTGAGAAACCTGCCTTAGCAAGTTCATATGCTATCGGCGCACCCCCTGCTCCACTACCAACAATACAGACATCAACACTTTTACTCATACATTTACCTTAGTAGGTCTTGGAAATCCTGGCTCAAAGTCAAGATGTTTCCAGCCTATTTTATTGATATTTGAGCCATAAAGTGGGTCACTAAACATTGATTCAAAATAGAAGGTGTAAAGGTTGTACAACCAATTATCCCCCCATTTATACATAGAGATATCTTGAAGTAAGGTCTCTTTTTCATCACTACTTAGGAGAAGGAAGTCTCTATCAAACATCTCGAAACTACTTTCATTCACCCAGCGCGCTCCACTAAAGATAAAATCTTTTTTACTCTGGCTGATACGCATATCCGCCTGAATCAGCTTAAAGTACCCCAGAGTGTTCAAAGAACTCAGCGATGGCATAGTAGAACTTGACAACATATGTGTAAGAGTGGTTTTGATATAGAGATACTCATCCATATCATTAACTTTAGAGTTTTGAATCAGTTTTGAGCCAATTATAAAACTTGAACCGCCAGCAATGGCTAAAAATACAAAATTTCTTCTTTTCATGGGGAGATTTTAGCATAAGAAAAATGTTAAAAATGTAACAAAGATTACAAATATTCAAAAAGAGTTAAGTAATAAAAATATGTGCCGATAATTCAAGTATCAAAGAAGAAATGGAAAAGAAAATGTTTGTTTTAAATAATCAGCCACAAATGGCTTCACCTACAGCGGATGCAACAGGTAAAGGAAGATACTTAGACCTTAAAGGCTAAGAGTATATACGTCTATAAATTAGGTTTGTATGTTCTAAACACGATATCCCATATCGGCGTTGTCACCCCATGATTCATTCGAATATCTTTATGATGTGTTTCATGAAGCTTCATCATATATTGATAGTAACTGTTTTTATAATCTTTACGGTGCATTAAATGATGCATAACTCCATAAGCCAAATAACCAAATAATATTCCTGATCCAATCGCCATCGCCACAGCAAACGAGACAATCAATGAAATCAACATCGCTACGACAACTGCCACGGCAGCACCCACAAAAAATGGTAAGCCATCATATCCATATGGGTCTCGGTGGTGTGCGGCGTGACCTTGAACAAAGATCTTAATACTTCCATGAAAAAGCCATGCATGGAATACGTATTCTATAAAAGTAAAAATGAAAGCACCTATAAAGAAAAGTCCCAAAATATTTGACAAAGAGGTCTCTCCAGAAAATGCTAAAAAGAGCATAATAAATGCTACTGCAGCATCAAAATAGAAACTCAATAGGTAGTTCCACTTTGTTTTTGTCATCGTTTTTATAAAATTTGTTACCAAGCTTATAACCTTTATAAATATTTTTGAAATTATAGCAAAAAATAGTCCAAATAATTCATGCTACTATCAAGATTTTCTACTACAATACGCTTCATGATTGAACTAGATAATGAAACCACGTATATTGTCCCTCTTGAATCCTTAGAAAAGATCGCCAGCGCGCTGAGTAAAAAAGAGATCGAACTTCTTTTTGTTGACGATGAAACGATGCAAGCCATCAATGCTGAAAATCGTAATATCAACACCACCACCGATGTTTTAAGCTTTCCTTACCTTGATATGCCTCTACTTGGAAGCATCGTTATCAGTGTTGATTATGCCCAACGTGGCTCAGATAAATTTGGAC
>JADGDM010000084.1 GCA_016744905.1 Sulfurimonadaceae bacterium
TGTAATAGCTGCTTCGATTTTTGAAGGATCGATATTGTAAGTTTTTTCATCAATATCAACAAAGACAGATTTTGCACCTAAAAATGCGATTACTTCAGCTGTTGCGATAAAAGTAAAAGGGGTTGTAATAACTTCATCACCGGCTTTAATGTCGAGTGCCATTAAAGATAGAAGGAGGGCGTCCGTTCCTGAACTACATCCTATAGCGTGAGCAGCACCCGTGTATGTTGCTAAATCTTTTTCGAGCTTTTGAAGTTTTGCACCGCCAATAAATTGTGCTGTACTCATTACTTCTAAAACCTCAGTATCGATCTCACTTTTATACTCTTGATATTGTGCTACTAAATCTATAAAATTTATCTTCATTTCTATCCTTTTAAATTGTCTCAATTAATTTGGCAACGTTACGTGAACTGCCTTCTTTTAAATATGTTCTTAATGCACTTACATTATTCATATAGTACTCTTTATCCATGTTTTCATAAGCCTCATATAGTGCGTCAGCCGTGACTGCATCTTGTAAAAGCTCTGGAAATAGGGCTTCATTATTCATCTTTGAAGCGATAATATTTCCCAGCCCTACATAGTCTAGCTTAACAACTCTAGAGCCAATGGCGTAGTCTATGTTGGAGGCTTTATATGCTAAAACAAAAGGAAGACCAATCAGTGCGGCTTCGAGGGTTGCTGTTCCACTACAGATGAAACCAAAGTCAGCCTCATAAAGCGCTTCATGGGCGTTATTTGTAACAATAAAGTCCGAAATATTACCGTAAACCTCATTTAACTCTGCTTTAGAAAAGTGTGAGGGAACAACGAGCAGGGCATCTTCTTTAAAGCGTGTTCGTAGCTCGTGAAATATAGGCATCAGACGTTTTATCTCACCCTTTCTACTCCCTGGCATAAAAACAATTTTTCCATTTTCACTGAGGGCAGTTTTTTGGAGTTTTATCTCATCTAAAAGAGGGTGTCCTACATAAGAGATGGGCGCATCTTTTGAGTAGTAGTCTTGCTCAAAGGGTAAGATAGACGCCAAGTGTGTGATGGTTTTTTCCAAGACAGGAATACGTTTTTTCTTCCATGCCCATGCTTGTGGCAAGATATAGTAGATGATCTCTTTTTCAGGATACTTTTTACGAATCTTTTTAGCCAAAGGAAGGTTGAATCCGCTCGAATCAAGGAGTAAAACCTTATCGGCTGTGCCTGCGAGTTCAAGCATCTCATCTGCGAGTTTAAAAAAGAAACGCAGTTTTTTAAGTGCGTCAACAAAGCCCATGATAGATAAAGAGCGCAGATCAACAATACTCTCGCCTAAAGAGCTATCAAAGATACCAATCAACTCTACATCATCACTAAGTTCTTGATGTAATGCTTTTAGGTGAACATTCGCAGAGTTCTCTAGCGCGCTAACAAGTAGCTTCATGATCCACCATCTCCCCAGTTTTCAACTTCCACATCATAACGCTCTCCACCGGGATCAACAAAGTTACTCAAGTACTCAACAAGTGCTTCAATCTCTGCGTTAGTGAGTGATTTTGCGTAGATGAGCATCATCTCTTGTTGTTGGGTATCAGCTTTGCCATCACGAAAGTGTTTGAGTTTATAAGAGAGGTAGCCTCTAGAAGTGTTTGCCAAAGCAGGATACTGTGTCATTCCCTCTGCTTTCATACCGTGACAGGTGTTACAGCTTTTATCCAGATAGAGAATTCGACCTGTCTCATAAAGGTCATCTTGCGCACTCAGCGCGCTCAGTGTTAAAAAAAATAAGAGGAGTGTCTTCACAAAAAATCGACCTTTATTATGTGTAAAATTTGGAAGTATTATAACAAATTAATGGTGTTTTTGACTTTTAAAAAAATGAACCTTTCTCTTAAATCAGAGTATATAGCAGAATAATACTGCTATATTAGAACTTTGCAGAGAGTCCGAGTGTTAGCTGTCTTCCTGCGAGTGGCGCGGAGTCCTTTAAAAAGGAGAGATGATTGTAAGCAAGCTCATCAGTAAGGTTTTCGCCTTTAAAATAGATACTATATTCACCATATTCAAATGCATCAGCATACTCAGTATAAAAACTTATCCAATTATATGCTGGCGTGTGTGTTTCATTAGCGGCCTCATGTCGGCTTTGATCTACATATTTGTATTTTAATGTTGCTGTGAAATTTTTGTATTTATCTCCTAACTCGAGCGTGGCATTGTATGGGCTCATGCGTGGAATATTTCCACCATCTGTGAGCTCTCCACGAATTGCTTCAAGTGAGAGGGATGTGGATAAGGTATGTGATTTGTACTTAATTTTCACTGCTTCTTTTAAAGAGAGACCATAAACCCGAGCGGGTAGGCCTTTCATTTGCCACACTTCTGAGTTATGAAATGGATCACTGACTAGGTCTCCATTTTCATTGGCTAAAGGCTCTTGAAAAATGTAGTTATTAAAATGGTAATAAAATCCACCTACAACACTGCTAAGGTACTTTGAGTTATGCATCAGTGCGAGGTCATAATTGAGTGATTCCTCATTTTCAAGATAACGATCGCCTATGATATAACTATCCGTTGCATGATGAAAACCATTCCAAAACATCTCAGTTGAAGCAGGAAGACGCTCGATATAGCTCAGTGAAGTCTGAAAGAAAATATCATCTGTAAAGTATCCACTCAAACCAGAAGAGAGACTAATGGCATAGTCATTTATACTGTCGTAATAGTTAGGATCTATACTCTCGGTTACCAACCACTGCTCTTGAATATTTGTATTATTAGGAT
The DNA here is from genome assembly GCA_016744905.1 of Sulfurimonadaceae bacterium. GTDB lineage: Bacteria > Campylobacterota > Campylobacteria > Campylobacterales > Sulfurimonadaceae > BB10. The sequence goes on from JADGDM010000084.1 coordinate 2,764, forward strand.
TTAAATCTCTGTACTCATAACGTAAGGTTGTACTAAACTCAGTGTCATTTTCAAAATAGGTGAGTGCATTGAGACCTACCTGTGCTGTTGATTCATCAATATTTGGCATAGGATGCCCATGAGAAAATGGGATACCAAATCTATTAATATTTTTTTCTAACTCTATTCCGTCTTTGATGCCTGTACGTTCGGCTACAGTAAACTCGGTACATTTTCCATGTTCATGACACACTTCGAGATCACTTTTTGTATACTGAGAATGCAGTTCAAACATCCATTCATCTGTTGAAAAGTCTAGATGAACTGAGGCACTGAGTTGTTTTTGTTCAAAAAGACCATCCTCTCGATCACCCTCTAACTCTGAATGTAAATAGTTGCTATAACGTACTTCTGTTTGTAACTTGTCTATACCTTCTATCAGGTTTTTGTTATGCCATACTGCACCATAGGTGTTTTGTGCCATATCTATACTGGTTCGCTCAAAGGTAGAGTTGGGAATTCCATACTCTTTTGCAAGTCGGTTACCATAGATTTTGATGATGTTGTTTGGATTAAACTGATAACCTAAAACAAGATGTGATTGGAGTGAAAGAGTATCTGAGTCTTTTACTTCGTTTCCAGCACCATCATGATAGTTGTTTGCTTCAGTATAAAAAGTATTGGCATAGACAGAGACATTATGATCACTGAATTTTACCACACCACCACCAGAGTAGCCCGCACCATTGCTGCCATACTGAGAACTGATATCTACATCAAGACCCTCTTCTAAAAGGTGGTCTTCATGCTCTTCTCCAAGTACATGAATGACACCACCACTGTAGTTTCCATACAACAGGGATGAAGGACCTTTGATGATTTCTATTTTTTCAGAGGCTCTTGGCATAACACCTACTGCGTGGTCTTGGCTCATGGCAGAGAGGTCATTTAAAACGATACTTCCACTACTTATTCCAACCCGGTATCCATCCATCCCTTTAATGACAGGACGACCAACAGCAGGACCATAACTGGCAGAGTCTATAAACTGCTCACCATCTAAAAAATCCCCCAGTGTTTCACCCTTAGAGTGCTTTGCCAGTTCGGAGACATTTTTTGTTTGTTTATCGCTAATCATCTCCTCTTCAGTCTCTCCAATAACGGAGAGATCTCCTAAAGAGACCTCTTGCGCAGATAAATTATTGCCAAGTAGTAGAAAGGTTGTGAAAAATAGGTAACTCTTAGTGGTCATGGTCTTCATGCTCTTCTGAGCTTTCATATCCTACTGGGATAATAGCTGACATCATTTCAGCACTGGCACTACCAATAATTTCACTGGCATCCCAAGTTCTATGGGCATGATAGATACCTCCCTCATGAGAGTCTACTAAATAGAGTTTTTGAGTGCTGGCTTGGAAAATAACCACACCATTTTCATCATGCTCAGACACGGCAGTGATGCCTACTTTGTTTACTTCACAACTGGCAGTAAGGGTTACTTGATCGATATAGCCATAGGTGTTTTCTCCACTAAGACTATTGTCAAATACATAAAGTTGACCATCCGTTCCCATCGCATAATTACGCGTGCCCAAATCATTGGTGATAGATTCAAATCCACATAAGGTTGCTGGAGTTTGAAGGTTGTCTAGTGTAGTTTGAATATTGTTTTTGATAAGGTTTTGTTCAGCCAAGTAAACATTTAAACGTTTTAATGCTTGATATTTTGGATTTGTTGCTAAATCTTGTGCTGGAACATTGGATAAATCAAACTCTTCATTGGCATGTGCAGCAAGATGATAGTGTGTGTCACCATCTTCTTCGAGTTCAGTATGAAAGTGTCCAAGATAATAGAAGTCTTCATAAGTGGCATTACCATCATTAGCATACGAGTACGCTTGATTCAACATAAGAATTTTTTGCTCATCATTGGAGAGATTATCATCTCCTTTATTGTCTAACCATAAAAGAAATTTTCCATTATCAGTTGGGTTCATATTGTAGTTAAAATAGCCATCTTCACTATTGTTATTTAGATTTACCAGTGTTGATTCATCAACATCATAAGCTAAATGATCATTTGTAGCACTGCTATAAAAGAAGAGACTCTTTCCATCTAGTTCTAGGCCTTCTACCATATGTTCGCCTTCTTCAGTGCCTTCTGGATCTGTAGCGTCTTCAGAACATGCACTAAATGTGAGGCCTAAAGTTAAAAGTAGTAGTGTAAATATTATTGATTTTTTTTGCATAATTTTTTCCTTGTGTATACATAATTTTTGTATTGGTATGATTATTAAATTTATTTTGTTTTATGAAAGAAAAAAGTTTGCAGGGGGAGCGCGTATCGAGTAGTGTTTAAATGCTTGGAATGAATGGAACTCTTTTTTAGAGTCTATATATGAAATAGTTAAATAGGTGGCAGGTTCTTTGTATTCAAGAACAACATCCGTAGAGGTAAATAACTCTTCTACTACATAAACAGAACAGGTAGCGTCATGCACATGGTCAAAACTATTGTGAAATAGGTTGTGTGAGATTGACAATACAAAGAAGGCAAGTAAAAGTGGTGTGATTACTTTTCTATTGAGTTTATGCATAAAAATAGTTTTCATTGTCGCGATGATACTTCTAAATAGCTTAGTCCTATATTAAGACTCTCTGGTGTCACTGTCTAACAATTTTTAGTGACTTGATGTTTGTTCGTAGCTTTAAAAAATATAGTGCTATAAGATGAAGAGTAGATGAAGTTATAATTGATTTTTTGGTAGGATTAGACAAATGAAAATTGGATAAATTATGATTATTACTAATGCGATTGTATGTGATGTAAATGGTGAACGTAAAGTTGATGTGAAGATAGAAGAGGGCGTGGTTGTTGAGATAGGTTCAAATCTTCAAGGAGATAATCTTTTTGATGCACAAGGGGCACATCTTCTTCCGGGTTTGATTGATCTTAATGTTCGCCTTAAAGATGATCAACTTAATGCTAAAAGTGTTGAGAACCTGCGTGATGATGCAAGTAAAGGTGGAATCACACAGATAGTACTTAATCCAGATATGTCACCGGCGATGGATAATGAGATTGTTTTAGAGTTTTTACAACATCACCAATACAGTGACAATGGTGCACAGATTGATACAATGCTGAACGCTACCAATGAATCTGGCGCGCTGAGTAATATCGCCATCTTACTTAAAAAAGGTGCCCTTGCTCCACACATGAGTACCAACCTTGATAACAACCTTGTTATGCGAATCTTTGAATATGCAAAGATGATGGATGTGACGGTGCTGGTTCAAGCTGAAGACAGTAGTCTTTCTCAAAGTGGCGTGATGGCAGAAGGTGCCGTAGCAACAAGATTGGGTCTTGGTGGAATCCCAGCACTTGCAGAAGTGACACAGGTAGCGCGCTTGATAGAGTTCGCCCGTCAGTATGATGTGAAAGTACTTTTTAAAAGTATTGCCGCACCGCGTTCTATTGAGATGATTACTGAAGCAAAAGGTGAGGGTGTGAAGGTGCGCTGTGAAGTGAGTTTGCATCACCTACTACTTAATGACACACAGTGTGAAGATTTTAACACCAGAGCAAAGCTCTCACCTCCACTGGCTATAGCCAAAGATCAAGAATTACTTCTTAGCGCGCTAGGAAGTGGACAGATCGATGTCTTAACCGTCCTTCATCATCCTAATTCACTGGTCAATAAAGAGGTGGCATTTTTTGATGCTGCTTTTGGATCTGAAGCGATAGAAGATGCTTTGAGTCTGTACTATACAAAACTGGTTAAAAGTGGAACGCTCTCTTGGAGTGAATTACTAAAATTTTGTGTGAAAAATCCGGCCAGTACTGTTGGGCTTGATCGCGGTGAGATAAAAGTAGGAATGGGTGCAGATTTAATTTTGTTTGATACGACTAAGTCGTACAGTATTGAAAATACGCAATCTTTATATAATCAAGAAGTTTTAAATGGTATTCTTAGACGCTTTTAATTTTTGAGCATTAAGCATCTCTAGCGCACTGGCTAGAAAGACTTAACTTAGAAAGTGTCGATTTGAATTTGATCGTCTATATTTATTGTTACGGTTGGATCTTCACTTGATGTGTAGGTATCAAAGCCATCAACAGTATCTGTACTCTCGTTATGTGTCCAGTTACTATCTTCATCTAGACTCACTGTATTGTCTTCGTCACCATTGATGGTGATGTCATGATTATCAGGAGTGATTTCAAGAACATCTTCTAGTGACAGTTTAAGATCCGTAGAGTTTGCTAACTCAATGTTTCCTACATTTTGTACATTGTCATGGGCAAGGACACTTAAATCTACTTCTACTTCAGAATCTAAAACAAGAGAACTTAGACCATCAATATCTGTCGTAATTACTGTACTTGCATCGACAGAGATTTCTGTTGATGTGATAGACGCTGTAATGCTGTCCATCATTGTCTCATCTATTTCAGTTTCTGATGTTAAGGTGACTCTTACTTCAGAGTTCGCATCTAGAGACAATTCACTGCTATCAGAGCCTTGGATATTTACGCCCTCTGGTAAGTTGAGGGTAATGTTTGAAAGTGTTTCACTACTGTCATCACTCTCATCTACACTAATAAGCAACTCAGTAATATACGTTTGTGTTGATTCCAGTAAGTCTGCGTCTCCTAAGTACTCACCGCTTTCAAATACGATAGCATCGATATTATTAAGACTAAGTTCACCATTGTTTGTTGTAATTATTCCATGATAAACACCACCCATATTCATCAGCATATGTAAGTTATAGTCTGATTTTTCACCTGGAAGAGATAATATATCTGATCCATGACCACCAATGACTGACATACCATGTCCAAAGAAGTTCTCAAATACTAAGGTGTTCTCTCCATTAGCAAGATTAATGCTAGAATAGTTTGCATTTTGAGTAACAACAAAGATGTTATCATCATTGTCTAATACCCAGTGTGATTGATTAATATTTTTGAAGTAGTACTCCCCATCTTCATTAGTGACTTGGCTTGAGCGATTTGAGTTTACGGTACCTGATTCAAAAGTATATGAAGAAGATACAACAGTATTAACAACACTGGTTGCTGTAACATCAATATCTATACTTGCGATTGATGCAGTAGTGTCAAGAACATCTTCTACACTTTGATTTGAAATGTCATTAAATGTAAAGTTCTCTGTGTTTCTTGCGATAACAGTATCATTACTTGTTCCTGTATTATCAACAATAACCACCTCATTATTCTCATTAACTGTGATATCATAATCGGCTCTGTCACCATTTAAGATGATGGTGTCATTACCTGTTCCACCATCAAATACATACATATTGTTGGTATCATCGGTATCAATAGTTGTAGAGTCGTTACCTTCACCTTTAAATACATAATCATCAAAACTATCATCATTTGAGTTTGCCCAGTCATTGTGTGCATAACTTGTTGTATCTGTTTTTCCAGTAACATTACCTGCTGAATCAGTCTCTGTAACACTAAATTTTTCATTATCACCACTTGGAGTGTCCTCTAAGTCAGTGATCTCTATGTTCCATGTTCCATCAGCAAGAACAACAGTGGTTGCCACTGCATTGTTGTCTTCATCATAAAGTGTGATGGTGTTGTCCATTTGTGCACCTGTTCCACTCATAATGACTTCACTTAGATCACCTTTCACATCTTCTATATTTGTAATAGCCAATGCTTTGATATCTGGAGCATCTGTATCAACTAGGTAGCTTGATGGTACAGAGGATGTGATACTGTTGCCCACATCATCAGTTGATGTTACGTTAATATTAAAGTTATTGTCACTGACTAAATCAGCACCTGATACATCAATACTATATGCACCATTTTCATCTACAGTTGTTTCATAAACTGTTCCGTTGATTGTCATAGAGACTTTATCACCTTCGGCGATATCTCCACCCGTTGCCGCTCCACTTAAAGTAATATCTTCGCCTGCTTCTAAAGCATTGATGATATTATCTGTAGTGACTGAGTTTAATGTAACAGATCCTGCTGTCGCTGCTGTATCAATAGAGATACTTTGTGAAGCACTTGAACTGTTTCCAGCTGTATCAGTAGCGGTAATAACTAAGGTATGATCTCCATCTACTAATGGATCGGTAGTGATCTCATAATTTCCATTTTCATCTGCAACTGCGCTACCAACAACAACACCACCAAGAGTAATAACAACAGTTGCTCCCGCTTCTGTTGTTCCTTTGATTGTTGGTGTATTGTCATTTGTTCTGTTGTCACTGTCTGAACTACCCGTGTCACTTGCACTGTCTAGGTCTGAAGTTGTTTGAACTATAGTGTCATCCACATTTGAAACTTCAATGCTCACTGTTGTTGTAGTAATTGAACCATCTTCGCTGGTTGCTGTTACCTCAAATGTATAGCTATGTTCACTTTCATGATCAAGTGCAGCATCTGTTAATATTCGTCCATCTTGATCTATTGTAAATGGTACATCTTCTGGAAGTGAGTAAGCCACTGCATCATCACTATCATCAGCACGAACAGTTACTCCTGTATAGGTTCCTGCAGGTGAATTCTCAGCAACGCTATTGGCTGCGCTGTCTACATCGGCTACTTGAGATACTGCGTCATTATTCCCTGTTACATTGAGTGTAACTGAAGCAATCTGATCTACTGTACCATCATTGATTGTATAGTTAAATGCTACTTCTTGGCTCTCATCATCATTAAGTGCTTGTAGTGCTGTTCCTGGAGTAAACACAATTTTAGCATCTTGTAGTGTTGCTGTTCCAACGACTACCCCATCAATTGTGATATCAACAGTGTCACCCTCTTCAATATCTTGACCTTGAATTTGAGTAATTGAAAGATCATCACCATCGATGTCTGTATCATTAGCCAACACATCAATAATAATACTGTTGTCTTCATCGGTTGTAAGTGATACCACTGCATCTGCTTCTAAGTAGCTTATTGTAAAGTTTGCATTTTGTTCGCTTTGGGCTTCTGATGCAAATACAACTTTGTCAAATTCAACATCAATATGAACCGTGTTTGTAGCAATATTTGAATCACCATCACTATCATTAACATCAGAAACAACATTTCCGCTTGCGACTACTTCACCGTTTTTATATGCAGTCCATTCAACTGAAGCGTCTTCACCATTGTGTGCATCATAACGACCATATAAACTGTCAATGCCGATAGTTGCATCGACGAGTGTATTATCAAACGCTAAGGTAATGACTTCACCTAAATCAATTTCGCCACTGTTAACACCAAGTCCATAATCATTACTCCCTGCATCAAAACCAACATTTGCACTGCCATCATTATTGGTAGCTGTAATTGTTCCGCTTAGGCCGTTTGTATTGATTACAACTGAACCGTCATCTTGAGTTTCACCCCAATCTTCCAGCGCGCTAGGACCTGTCTTAGCACCCAATAGAATAGTTGCTATGGTCGTTGTATCGTTGTTGGCATTTGGCGTATTATTTGCTGGAATAAAGGCTCCATTGCCTCCAGTACTATAATCCCCATCACTAAATTTGATACTTTCAACATCTCTTAATTCATGAACATCATCCGTTGTTCCTGTTGTATCTGTAACGATGGTATATCCATTGGCATCTGTTGTAACACTATAGTCTGAATAACTACCGTCAAAAGTAACGGTATCATCACCTTCTCCAGCGTCGATAACAACATAATCATTAGCATCATTGACTACGTCATTTATAGTGTCATCACCAGCACCTGTAAGAACGTAATCATCAGCACTCTCAGTTGAAGCATTGGCTGATGTTCCATGCCAATAGTGTGTATCTGAAGTTAAGACGGTGTTCCCTTGCGCATCATATTCGCTTACTTGAAAAAATTCATTATCATTCTCTGGAGTTTCTACGATATTTGAAATATCTAGTGTCCAATTACCATCAGCGTCTACAACAGTCGTTACTTCGCTACCATCTGCGTAATGTGCAATCTCACGACTACCATTGTCTTCGCCATCATTACTATTGTCTGTATAGTTGACATAAAGTTTAACAGTGTCTCCAGCAATGGCTCCCGTTCCTGACATCGTAACATCAGAGTAGTCATTACTATTATCTACGATATTAGTGATTTCTAAATCACCCAAGATTGTTTGACTGTCTCCTCCGCCAAATACTGTATCAGTTACCACAGTAGACGTAGT
>JADGDM010000012.1 GCA_016744905.1 Sulfurimonadaceae bacterium
AACACTGACTTATATATTGACTGTCATATTTTTAAGTTGTATCTTCTTAGAGTTGATATTTTCTTACTGTGTTGGTTGTCAGGTTTATTTTATTATTAAAAAAATATATCCAGGATTTATGGAAGCATAATGGCAGGTATCAGTTCTAAAGGTATCTACGGATTAGCGGCGATGCATGTACTCTCTCACGCAGTTAATGGACGAACCATGCAGGTTAAAGAAATCGCAGCAATGACAAAAATTTCTCATGCCTACTTAGAACAACTGCTTTCAAGCCTACGTAAAAGTTCTTTAGTTGAGAGTACTCGTGGTGTAGGTGGTGGATTCAAACTGTCACGACCTGCGCATGAGATTACGGTTTTGGAGATAATGCTCTCCTTAGAAGGCGAGATCTGTAAGGTTGGTTCAAAAGTTGGAGACAGTGTGATTTTAGAGTATTTTTGGGCGGATATGCAAGAAAAAGTTCAAGCACTTTTTTCACTAAAACTTTCTGAATTAGATCAATCTTATCAACCGTATCATTTTGATATTTAGATTTTATTGAGTAGTTTTTCTAAATTTTCTACTTCAAGAGGTTTGGCAAGAAAATCATTCATCCCAGCATCAAAACAGAGGTCACGATCTTCTTTAAACGCATTTGCTGTAAGTGCCACAATAGTGATGTTTTTTAAATGATGCTCTTTTTCATAAATGCGAATATTTTTAGTCGCTTCTAAACCATCCATCACAGGCATACGCATATCCATTAAGATAAGGTCATAATCCTTATCTATACGCGCTTGAAAACAGAGTTGTCCATTATCAACGATAGTGACTTGGTGCCCCTTATTATGATCTTCAAGCATCAATTCGATTAACATTTGATTGGTTTTATTGTCTTCAGCAACAAGGATATTTAAGCTTTTTTTAGAACTTTTATTCTGTATCTCTTCTTGCTGAGTTTTTTTGTATAACTTACTCTCTATTTCTAGTACAAAGTAAAAAAGTGATCCTTGATTTTCTTGTGTCTCTAGATGTATTTTTGAACCCATTAACTCAATCAACTGTTTAGAGATACTAAGTCCTAATCCAGTCCCTCCATACTCTTTGGTTGTAGAACTGTCCGCTTGTGTAAAAGCTTCAAAAATCTTTTTAGAATTATCTAAACTCATTCCTATCCCGTTATCTTGTATGGATATACACAAGTGTTTTAATGACTCCTTATATTCTAGAGTAACTGTTATCAATCCATGCTCTGGAGTGAATTTTATGGCATTACTTATGAGGTTCAACAAGACCTGCTTCAAACGTAAAAGATCTACATTAAAAACGTAGTTTTCTAAATTAATTTTATTAAATGAGAATTGAATATTTTTTTCTAAGGCTTTTGCTTCATAAAGTTTCTCAGTGCCAATGAGCACTTCATGTAGATGACTATACGCATAATCAAGCTCAAGTTTGTGTCCCTCAATTTTTGATATATCTAAGACATCATTGATCACACCCAAAAGATGTGTAGAGTTTTGAGAAATTATCTTAATTTGCTTTTTTTGAACGTTGTCTAAAGAACTTTTTTCTAACTGTTGTACAAACCCTAAAATGCCGTTTAGAGGCGTTCTTATTTCATGAGACATATTGGCGATAAAGATGCTTTTCGCTTGATTTGCTTGTTCTTTAAGCTGTACCTGTGTTTGATAAGACTCTTTAAGTGTGATGAAATTTTTAAGCATTAAATATACAAAGTATGAGACGATGGCGTAAACAAGTAGAAAGGAGATGAAATGCTGGCGTTCATAATAAGTATTAATGATGTTTAAATAATCCATCATACCGATTAAAACAATACCAAGCGCATGAGATACATTCAAATATATCGCTTCTTTGAGTGTTTTAGAGTAAGTAAAGACAAAAGCAATAAATAAAATAGACCAATAAATAGCTGTCATATAGACACCCGCAACCACAATGACGTAGAGTAGAAGTAGAGAGAACAGGGGTATAAATATTAGATAGGTCATCCTGAAGTTTTTATATATGAGTTGTATAAGCAGTGTTGAACTGATCATACCCATGGCTATAAAGATCCCACTTGTTGGTACTTTTTCATCAATGGATAGATACAAAAGGACAATACCAATTAAAATAACAACGAGTGCATAGATAAATATTTTCTCTTTATGCTGTGTTTCTATCTCTTCTTGTGTCATATGAACTCTTTTATATTTATATAAACATTTTAGTGAAAAGAGATTAAATATACCTTTTTTATATAGTTTGTACTTATATAAATATTATTGACCAATTAAATTTAATTACTACTATACCCATGCTGAGTTCATATTTCATCTTGCTGGAGAAGACTTGTGTAAAACAAAGACCGTCATGAAATTTAATCCCAAGCCTATTACCCCTGCATGAAAACCAAAGATTTTATTTTCCAGCGCGCTGAGTAAAAAGGTAAGGGTGAAGATAAGTCCAACGAACAATCCTGCAAGGATAGTTTGCGGAGTGATATTTTTAAACCAAACACCCAACATAATAGCCGGAGCAATCTGAACCAATATCTCTAACTTAATTTGAATGAGCCACCAAATGGTTGAGGGTAGGGAGATGGCAAGATAGACCATAAATGCCATCATGAGCCATGAAAATAATTTTCCTACATAAGCCAACTCTTTGTTACTTGCCTGTGGACGATTACGGTGATAGATATCTTGGGTGAAAAGTGAGGCAATGGCCAACATAGCAGAGTCAACTGTAGACATAATGGCGGCAACGGCGGCTGCGACAAAGAGGGTGATAACGTATTGCATTCCTGCAATGTCTACGATATTTGAGAGCATGAGTAAGATGATCTGTTCACTTTGTGTTTTATCCAAATCTGGAAAATGCGCCGCACCGATAATGGCGATAACGATCAAGGGAAGGGTGGTCAAAAAAGGCATGATAATCATCAACTGAAAAGAGCGCTTTAATGTCTGTTCATTTTTAGCCGAGTAGATACGTTGAATGGCTTGTGGATAGACTGAAATACCAAAAAATATCAGTAGTAAAACACTGAGCCATTTTATCTGTTGCATCCCTGTTGGGTTTTCATAAAAATCACTGCGCAATGTTTGTAAGATTTGTGTTGCCTCTTCTACCGTACCGTAGTGATGCCAAATGACCACAAATATGATGAGTACACCGATAAATAGTAAAACCCCTTGAATGGCATCTGTCCACGCTACGGAACGCATTCCTCCGAGTGTTTCATAAATGACCATGATTATCGCCATTAAGATAATAGACTGAGCAAATCCCAGGTATCCACCTGTGACCATTTCCACAATGTATCCGATGGCCTTAAGGTTGGTCAGCATATAGTTTGCTAGGGCAAAGATGCCAATAGCGATAACAAGATAGGTGAGAAGGTTATGTTTATATCGGTAATCAATATAGTCACCAATAGTGATGAAGTTGTGTTTTTTAGCTAAGACATAAAGCCGTGGGGCGTAGATCATATATCCTGCGACAATCGCAATCATAAAGGTTACAGCAACTAAGAAAAACCATCCACCGCGGTACGTGCTTCCTGCAAAACCGATGAGTGAATTTCCACTGTATTGCGTAGCATACATAGTGAGAAAAAGGATACCCACACCAAAACCACCACCAGCGAGATAAAAGTCTCCCATAGAGTCATTTTTAGAAGCGATCTTACCCGCAACACCCACTAAAATCAACGAAGCAAGATAAGCAAAAAGAAAGTAGATTCCTCCTTGAGTCAGTAGCGCGCTACTCATCTTCACTCTCTTTGAGTGCATTCCAGTTTTTTTCAATAGCAAGGATCAACATCAAAGCAAACACCGCAGTAAAAAATAGAGACATAATTCCCCAAAGTGGAAGACCAAAATAGACCTTAGCACTGAAAAGGGGGATGGTGAGAAGTAGGGCAATAAAAGAGAGTTTAAAAATCATAACGCACCAACAGTGTCAGCATGTCTACATCTCCACGGTCTCCACTTTCAACATAACGTATACCTTTTGAATACTCTAGTCCACTGAGCATATTTTTGAGTGGGGTCCAGAGTAGATTGAGTTGTGCGCCATATATCTCTTTATTGATTTTACTGAGGTCTTGGGTATTTTGGAGTGTATTTTGTGTGCCGCTATAAGACAGAGCAATATTTGAACGTAATTTTTTATTCCAGAAATGTCGATATCCGATAAAGGCTCCATAAGAAGGGTCTAAAGTGATATGACCACTGTCACTAAGCTCTCCTGCACTAAAGGCATTAAAAGAGAGATATCTTCCCATGCCTATACCATATTGAGCATTGAGTCTTATATCATCGAGTCCATGAATTTTCCACTTTAGTGAAGCATTGACTCCTAAACCTAAGGCTCGGTCTTGTGAGTTTGTATTGCCATTTGTAATGTCGGTGTAGTCTTGATTGATGTAGCGCGCCAAAAAGGCTATACTCATCTCACCAAAACTTGGGTAGTAACGTAAACGGGTAATAAAATCAGGAACTATGTCATCTTGGGGTGTGATAATGGCACCACTTGAGTCAGTTAAAGTGGTTTCAGGCTGTTCAAATGAGAAGTCATAACTCACTGCGTCCGTATCTATAGTGTACCTGATAAGTGGTTGACGTACAAAGGTATGGTTGATTGGAAAAGTGATGGTATCAAGGGTAACACTGGAGTTAAAAGCAGAGTTGGTCTGGCCGATGGTAAAGCCAGCGAGTTCAAAGTAGGCGTGACGCAGTCTAAGGTTATGTGAGTTGGTGACTGTTTCTGTTCCTGATGAGCCTAAAAAATCTGTCTCAATTAAGGCGCGCACAACACCATACTCTGTTGGGGTACGTGTTTTTACCCAAAAGCGACTGTCACGTGCACTCATAATGAGTTGTCCATTTTCACCTTGTGCGGACATAGGGATTCTTCCTGCATAAAAAGCACCCTCAGGCCAGCCATAAATAGCATGCAGTTGAATACGTCCACCGACACTTAAAACTGTCTTTTTATTTTTAAGTTCCAGCACCCCTTGCTGTTCCATAGGTGCCTCTTGCCCACGAACATCATCAACAATATAGTCGGTTTCTTGACTGAACAGTAAGCTTGTTAAAAGGCTTAATAGAAAAAGTGTTCTATTCATGCAATGAACCTATATATGTATGACAACTGGTACAAGTCTTTTCTAGTCGCTGCAGCTGTCCTGAAAGCCTTTCAAGTTCATAAAAGTCGGCACTTTTTTTAATCACACGTGCGTTATTTTGTAACTCATTAGCAAAGAGTGCAAAGTCATCAATATTGGCGAGAGGATATCTTTTATTTAGTGCCGCTTTATCTACTTTTTTCAGAGATTTGGAAAGATTTGAAACTACGGCACTGAGGGATAGTGCATAACGACGACGAATATCATCACGCTCAAGCTCACTTTTCGTTCTATCATAGATCACCATATCAAGTTCTTGAATTAAAAAGTCTAGTTTTTCTGCCTCTTTCATATGGATCTTGGCATAGGCAATATGGTCACCATTAGAAAGCTTTTTAGAGCTACAAGCATTAAACAATAGTACAGTGAGTGTTAAAAATATTAGTTTCATAGGATTAATTGTACTGATTTTTAACATAAGTAGAAATTAATAAAAAATGCTCTTCCAGAGCTTTTGCGCCACTACTGTAATCATAATCCTCATTTTGTATAGCCATACTCTCAATCACTTTAGCTGTCTCACCAATATGTGTAAAGTTAAGAGTTAATGACGAACTTTTAAGATCATGTGCCGCATTTTTAATATCATCAAAATTATTGGTTTTGATACCATTATTTAGTTTTTCTAGTAGACGTTGAGCACTCTCTTCATAACTTAGAAACAGTCTTTTGATGATTTTATCAGGAAATTTTGTCTGTTTTTTAGTACTCTCAATCGCATCTTCGATATAACTACTACTTGGTTGAAAGTCACTACTGTTAGGCTTGTCTTCATCGGTGCTTTTTTCTTTATCCATCGTGGTATAGTGTTCTAAGACCCGCTCTAACTCTTCAATAACAATAGGCTTAGCCAAATAATCATCCATTCCAAGGGCTAAAAATCGTTCTCTGTCTCCTTGTAAGGCATTGGCTGTGACCGCGATGATAGGAATTTTATAACCAAGTTCACGCAGTTTGATAGTAGCACTCTCTCCATCAAGTACAGGCATGTTAATATCCATAAAGATAAGATCAAATTCATTGCCTAAGATAATTTTATCTATGGCTATCTGTCCATTATTGGCAAATTCAAAATATATACCTTCATAATTAGACAATAACTCTTCAAGGAGAATCTGATTGACCTCATAATCTTCAGCAATTAAAATACGAAGTTTATAGGTTTGAATATTTTGATCTTCAGTAGAAGGTTTCATAATAAAATTGGCTTCTAAAAGAATATTGTAAAGTTGAGAAGGGCACTCATTATATCGTTGAATGATGTTGATATTGTCATTTTCTAAACTCTCGTTGGCATCGGGGTCAAGTAAAATAGTTTTTAGATTACTGTTAATATTTTCTAAGGTTTGAATAGAAGAGGTGATAATGAGTTCAATGTTTGGAAATTTATCTTTAATATTTATAATCTCGTGCGGTTTACATAGTGAAAATTCAACATTAAAAGAGCTGAGTTGATTAATGGTATTGAGTGTCTGTGAATCTGCATTATCGACTATGACCAAGTTTCTATTTTCGAGGTGATGTGCAAGAGTCTCAACAGGAGTGCCCTTACTGAGTTTAAGATCAAAATAAAATTCACTTCCTTCATTCTCTTTTGAAGCGATACAAAGCTCTCCGCCCATCAGTTCAACCAATGACTTTGAGATACTTAGACCCAGACCTGTACCCCCAAATTGACGGGTAGTTGAAGAATCTGCTTGTGAGAAGGGTTGTAATATTTTAGACTGTTTTTCTGGTGCAATACCAATACCTGTATCTTTAACACCAAAACGAATAAACTCAAAGTTTTCATACGTTCTTAATTTTTTAACTTCAACAATAATGGTTCCATGCTCTGGAGTAAACTTAATGGCATTATTTATAAGATTTTGCATCACTTGACGAACGTGTAAATCATCAACGCTCAGTGACTCACTTAAGGTCTCATCAATACGTATCTGAAAAGAGATATTTTTATTTCTTGCCTGTGGCATAAAAGACATAAAAGATTTTTCAAACTCAATAAAAGGATTGATCTCAACAAAGTCACTCTGCATATGACCACTCTCTATTTTTGAAAAATCTAGAATATCATTAACTATGACTAGAAGTGTATTCATAGAAGATTGGGTGATATCAAGATATTTTTTCTGTCTCTCATCCAAAACCGTTTTGCTCAGGAGTTGAATAAATCCTGATATTCCATTCATAGGCGTACGTATCTCATGAGACATATTGGCTAAGAACTCACTCTTAGCGCGCTGCGCCGCCTCCGCTTCTTCACGGATACGTTCGATCTCTGTGATGTCCGAAAAAGTAGAAAGGACATAGTTTTTACCATCTAAGAGTATTTCGCGTGCACGTACATTAAAGATAACTTGCTTGTTTTGTGTATCATTAATAAGTGCTTTGTGGACACGATTTGGATAGCTTAATATATCTTCAGCCCAGTAGTGATCGTCTGTACTGGTTTTAAGATATCCCTCTTTTTCTATAAAAAGTTCACAAATACAGGCATGTTCTTGATGAAAGTCTTCAAAATCTTTAAAACCACTAACATCATAAAATTTTTGATTGGCTTGGACAACACCGGTATGATCATCAGAGATTATAATCATACTCTCTTGAGAATTCATAATCTGTTCAGAACGTTCTAAAAGATGTGCACGTTCTTTTTCAAGTAACACTTGATCCGTTATCTCTTCTCTAAGTGCCATATACTCAATAATCTCACCATGGGTGTCTAAAATAGGAATGACGGTTGATCGAACATAATAAAGTACGCCACTTTTTGTAATATTTGAGATGGTACCTTTCCATATCTTTTTTGATTTTATGGTAGACCATAGCTCTTCAAAAGAAGAACTGGGCATATTTGGATCACGTATCACATTATGAGGTTGTCCAATTAACTCTTCTTCACTATATCCACTGAGTTGACAAAAAGTTTTATTGGCATAGGTAATTATACCGTTGAGATCTGTCTTTGAGACAATCATACTGGCATCTATAGCGTGTTTATACTGCTGGAGGAGATTGAGCATTTCAACATTTTGATCTTGAATCATTTTATTGGCGCTGGTGAGTTCATCTGAATTAACATGTAAGGTACGTTCTAAAAAACTTTTTTCTTGATCAAAAGTATCATAACTTAGGTCAATGCTCTCTAACAGCTTTTGTGTCTCAGGTGACAGAGTGCTAAGGTCATACTCTTTTCCAAAAGCCCGTTTAATTTGTCGTTGAAGTAATCGATGCATGGTGTTGCCTTAGTCTTCGTATATGACGGTTAATGTCATCGTCTGGTTGTGGAGTTGACAGTTTAACAACTGATCTGAGAAAGGGGCAAGTTCACCATAAGAGTAAAAGCCGGTAAGATGAACATTTTCACCTACTGTCTCTTCAATAATCTCTAACTCTTCATCAGTGAGTTGATTCATAACCAGTTTCCTTCCGATGCAGCTGACTACCAAACCTAAGGCTGTTTTATCATTTGCTTGAACGATACTTTTTGCTGCCTTCTCACTTCCATCAATTAATCCATCAACATTACTTTTCATCAGTTTGGCCAAACTTCCTTGAGGAACATCTCCTGCGAAGGTCATGGATTGTTTCTCTTCATCCACGGCCAGTACTGTACGGATGATTTCGCTGTCAGTTTCATCTTTTTTGATACTCAATGGATAGCGAAGACCACTGCCTGGTAGGTCAGCAGCTGCATTGCCAAGGTAGCGTTTATAGAGTTGAAGTGCTGGTTCATTATCTATCTCATAAACAACATTGGCTACTGATTTTGTGATGACTCTTTGTGCACCAAAGTTATCCCATCCAGAAGAACATCCACTACTTATATGTAAAGATTCCCCATAAAAGCCAAGGGCCAGCACACGTTTTTCTTTTGGTACATCATTCGCCATAATTAAGGTACGTTCAAAACGGGCATCATCCCCTGCCAATCCCCCTGTAATGAGTATGGACTTTTGCACTTCATTAACACTTTTTGCTAAAACTGAACCGTTCATATTTAGACCATCGGAGATGACAAAAATAGATTTTAAATTGTTTTTATCAAAATCTTTTACTAAGTTTTTTGATACTTCAGCAAGGTCATCCTCCGTATCAAAATCAACCACCTTCAGTTTGACACTGCTTTTTTCAAAACTGATTGCTGTGGCCACAATACTATGCTCACTTACTTGTGTGTCTAAAACATTGCCAGAAGAGGATGAACCTACAATATCTGCATTGGGATAGAGTTCTTTTAAATAATTATAATGCATAGGATCAGCAAAGGTATCCGTGTCTCCAAAGACCAGTACCAAATCAATCTGTTCTTTGTTTGAGAAGCTCTCTTCTTCATAGTTCCAAGTTTTATCATTAAAGTAAAGTGTTTCGATTTGCATTGCCTATACCCCTAGAATCTTTTATGATAAATTATAACACACCTTTAAAGAATTATGTGATAAAGTTGAAGCATGATAAATATATTAGCGATTGACGATGAACAGTTTAATCTAGACTTGATTGAAGCCACTTTTATGGATGATGATGATCTTGAAATATTTTATGCGACTGGTGCGAGTGCTGGGATAGAGATTTTAAGTGTGCATAAAATAGATGTTATTTTATTAGATATCAGTATGCCGGGTATTGATGGTTTGAAGGCTTTAGAACTGATACGGCATGAATACAAAACACTGCCTATTATTATGGTGACGGCCAATCCTGAAAAAAAATATCAGGCCTTAGAATTGGGTGCGAGTGATTTTATCTCTAAGCCTTATGATATTGATGAGTTACGACTGCGTACTATTAACTACGCAAATCTAAAACTTTATGGTGACGCAGTTGAGTCTCAAAAAGAGAGTTTAGAAGCAGAGGTGAAGATTCGTACTAAAGAGTTAGAATCAACACTTCTAATGGCACAAGAAGCTGAAAAAGAGATCGCTACTCGCTTAGGACGTGTGGCAGAATACAGAGATATTGAAACAGGTGGACATATTCGTCGTATGAGTCACTATAGTGCGCTATTGGCAAAACTGTCAGGGCTTGAAGATAAGGAAGTTGAGTTAATTTTGCATGCTGCACCCTTACATGATGTGGGTAAGGTAGGTATTTCAGATGAGATATTACTAAAACCTGGACGTTTCGAGCCTGAAGAGTTTGAAGTTATGAAAACACATGCCTCTTTAGGGGCTAAAATGCTTGAAGGTGCTGAACAGTTCCCGACCATCGAAGCAGGGCGTATTATTGCGCTAGAACATCATGAAAAGTATGATGGTAGTGGTTATCCAAATGGAAAAAAAGCGCAAGATATTCATCTTTATGCCCGTATTATAGCTATTGCTGATGTTTTTGATGCTTTGAATTCTAGACGGGTGTATAAACAAGCGATGAGTTTAAAAGATGTTTTATCTATTATGAAAGAGGGTCGAGGCACCCATTTTGATCCTCGACTTTTAGATCTGTTTTTAGAAAATTTAGATGAATTTTTAGTGATACAAGATCAATTTCCAGAGTAAATTTTAGTCTGGTTTCTTCCACTCTCTTTTGCCTCATAAAGTGCTTGATCGGCTTGCTTTAAAAGGGCATCAAAACTTTCAGACGATGCATTTATTTGTGTCATCCCAATACTGATAGTAATCTCGATATTATTGGGACTCGATGCTTGTACTTTTTGACGAATGTTTTCTACTTTTGAGAAGCTGTCTTTTATATTGGTGTCTTTGAAAATAATAACGAATTCTTCCCCACCAATACGTGCAACAACATCTTCTTCTCTAACATTGTCTTTTAACAGTAATGCTACTGCTTTTAGGACGACATCTCCAACATCATGACCATAAGTGTCATTAACATTTTTAAAGTGATCGATATCTAGCATAGCTACACTAAGTTGTGCTTGATGTCTTTTTGTATAGGCAAAGGATTTAGATCCACTCTCTTCGAGGTAGTAACGATTATAAAGTGTCGTGAGTTGATCATGAAGGGCCATGTCTCTTAATTTTTCTTGAGTGCGCTTGAGTGTGATGTGGGTTTTAACACGCATGAGTAAGATAGCGGGTCGTATGGGTTTAGTAATATAATCCACTGCACCAAATTGAAAGCCTCTCTCTTCACTCTCTTGTGAGTCCTCCGACGTTAGAAATATAACGGGGATATGTTCAAAGTTTTTATTTGACTTTATTTTTTCACACACTTTATAACCATCCATATCAGGCATAACAATGTCTAAAAGTACCAGATCAATATCCATATTTTCTTGAAGTATTAAAAGTGCTTGCTCACCACTATAGGCAAGTAAAACTTCATGCTCATCTTCTAAAACGGCTTCAATAACCTGTGCATTAGACGCCATATCATCAACAACTAAAACTTTAGTAGAACGCATCATTGTCTATCCTTGAGGTATTGGTTTAAAATATCATGCAGTTGATATGCATCTTTTTTAAGTATATCAAAAAGTTTTTCAATGCCACTCATATTTGAGCTTTTTGCTAAAACTTCGATCTCTTTAGCATTTTCATTAACACGCAGCGCGCTGATATTGGCGCTAGAACCTTTGATGGTATGTGCAGCATTTTGGATGGATTGGAGATCATTATTTTCTAATGCTTGCTCTATATTTTGTATATTTTCTTGGTTTTCATTTATAAAGGCAGTGATGATATTTATTAAGATTTTCTCTTTTCCCATGACACGCGAGAGTGCAGATTCTTTATCCCAAATATCAGTATATTTTACTTCATTTTTCTGTGCTACTTTAAGGTACTTTGATAAAATTAACTTTAATGCTTGTGGATCAATAGGTTTAGAAATATAATCAGTCATACCTACTTCCAAACACTTCTCTTTGTCTCCTTGCATGGCATTCGCCGTCATGGCTATAATAGGAACGAATTGATTGGTTTTGCCTACTTGCGCACTACGTATGGCTTCTGTTGTCTCAAAACCATCTAAAACAGGCATCTGACAATCCATACATATTAAATCATAGGCGTCTTCATTTTCTAAAATATTTAGAGCAATTTGACCATTTTTGGCAATATCTGCGTGGAGACCGAGGCCTTCTAGTATCCCTTGTGCAACCAGTTGATTGGTATAATTGTCTTCAACCAATAAAATTCTGTTTGTAGTGCTAAATTTGAGGTTGATGTTTTTTTGGTTTTCTGTCTCAATATTGGAACTTCCCAATACAGAGTCTTGCGATAATTTGACATCAATTTCAAAACTAAAGGTAGTTCCTGTATCTTTTACACTACTAACACGCAACTCTCCACCCATAACTTCAACCAAGTTTTTAGCAATAGAAAGACCCAGTCCTGTTCCGCCATATTTACGTGTTGTCGAAGTATCTGCTTGCGTAAAAGAGTCAAAAAGAGTGGCCAATTTATCTTCATCAATGCCTATTCCACTATCTTCCACACTGATTTTTAGTTTTCCATGAGATTGATCAAGTGTGTATAAAGAAGCAGATAAAACTACCTCTCCCTCATGGGTAAACTTTATCGCATTTCCAACAAGGTTGTTTAGGATCTGTTTTAAGCGACCCATATCCGCCAAAATAGCTGAGTGGTTTATCTTTTTTAGATCAAGTAATAATTTGACATCTTTATCTTTTATATTGACGTTGATGGCTTCAATAAAGTTATTGAGTTCAGCATTCAAATCAAATACTGTTGGATCCAGTTCTACCTTTCCTGCTTCTAGTTTTGAAAAGTCTAAAATATCATTAATGATACTTAAAAGAGATTGGGCACTAGATTGTGCAATATTGACTTGGTGTTGCTGTTTTGTATCTAATTCAGTAGTAAGTAATAGACCAAGCATACCAATAACACCATTCATCGGGGTGCGTATCTCATGACTCATACTGGCCAAGAAGTCACTTTTCGCCTGAACAGCACTTTCGGCTTTGAGGTTTGATTCGATTAACTCTTTTTCAATCTCTTTACTCTCTGTAATATCTGTTCTAATGGCGATATAACTTTGAGGTTTACCCTCTTTCATAAAGGGGACAATAGTGGTGTCAACCCAATAAAGTGAACCATCTTTCCTAATATTACAGATATTATTATCATTCCAAACTTTACCATGACTCACAGTTTCATACATTCTTTTCCAAAACGCTTTATCATGTTGTGAAGAGTTGAGTAGTCGGTGGTTTTGACCAATAAGCTCTTCTCTTGAATAACCACTAATCTCAACAAATTTGTCATTAACGTAGGTGATATTTCCTTTAACATCTGTTGTCCCAACAATAGAGTGTGCATCAAGTGCGAGTTTTTGTTCATTTAGACTGTGTTGTTGCTCACGCATCTCTTTATTGTGCTTTTGCGCATTACTTAATAACTGCTCAACATGTTGATTTTGACCAGCAGTGACAAAGGCGGTAGAAATAATAATATTTGCTTGATCAATAAAAGATTGTTCTTTGAGTGAAATGATACTGATTGTACCAAGTTCAAGAACACCTTGTAAGTTTCCTTGATAGATAAGTGGGAGTGTATAACTATTGAGAGCAGAACTCGAATTCGTCGCTGTTTCAATGTTTACTTCACTATTCTTAACTTCTCTTAATAGAATAGGGGAACGTTGAAGGGCTACTTGACCAACCGTTCCTTCTCCCAACTTAAATGTATCCGTGTGTACTCCTTTAGTGCTGTAGGCATAAGAAGCATAGCGTAGTAGGTTTTTTGTCTCTTCTTCATAAAGGTAGAGGGTTCCTGTTCCAGTATTAAGGTAGGAGCAGACAAAGTTTAGCGCCTTGTTTGCTAACTCTTTAAGTTCTAATTTTCCATTTAGTTTTGTATTTAACTCTTTAAGGCCTTCCTCAATCCAGAGTGTGTCTTTGGTACTTTCTCTACTCTCTTTGAGTATGTTTATCATTCTATTCATAGAGATAGAGAGAAGATCATCTTTACTTCTAAGTACGGCATTCACATTAAGATTACCATTAGATATATCTTTGGCTATATTGGTTGCATCATCAAGAGACTGCGTCATCTTATGTAGCGCGGTTCCTAAAACATCTTTACTGCTTTTAGGCTTTATAATCTCAGTATAGTCTCCGTGTGCAATATTTTCTGCTTGTTTAGCTACTTGACTAAGGGTATAGATGGTTTGATAAAGAGAGCTTATGACTTTTGACATTTCATCATTAGAAGTAGACGTAGGATTTTGTATCTCATTATATTCACCGGATTCTATAATGGAGAGTTTACGATTAATTATTTTGAGTTTTTCTTGTATGGTTTTATTGATGTTATAAACCAATACAATGATGACAGCGATTAAGACAAAAGATATAAGAAGGTTTATACTTTTACTAAAGATTTCTAAAATCTCAAAAATGTTAGTGAGCAGTATGGCAAGAATGGAAACACTGGCTAAGGTGATAATTTTAGATGCTATAGTCATAAATAGTGCCTTAAAATCTTAATAGGTACATTTTATATTACAATCCCCAATATAAAAACTACTTTATATGTTTACACTTTTTTCTTAAATATTAAAATAGGTGCAAACTTGATGCCCCAAAACATAAAAAGAATAATCCATAACATGATTGAGATATCAAAAAGCCAAAATAGATTGAGGTCTGTTCCAAAGCTGAAAGAGTAGAGATAGCGCGCCAGCACTAAAATCTGAGTGAGTATAAATATCTTAATAAGTACCTTGTCTGCGTGAGGTGGCCGTCCTGAATGTCCCAGCGCAACGCGTGAACCAAAACCAATTAACATCGTGAGTACAAACCCAAGTGCGATGAGGTGTGTCTGTGCATAAATAAAAGAAGTGCCTAAAAAGTACGCACTTAATTGACTCAGTGCACCAAGAAAAAGTCCTAAAGGTAACCAAAGTAGGGCAATATGTAAAATCTTTAAAATAGCTGGCGCGCTGGCTGTTTTGAGTTCCCATCGCATAAACTCTTTATAGAGAATGATACTCAATGATATATCAATAATCGAAGCCACTACTTGTAAGTCCAACACTTCAAAAAAGGTTTTGATGAGTAAGATACTAAAAATAACATGAACAAAGATAGGACGTTTATCTGCAAAAGAGTGTGAGAAAAAAGGAACCATGCGTTGCGCTATTGTAAAGGTGAAAAAGGTGATGTAGAGTGTAAATGCAATACTGTAAGCATGTAAATCAACACTTGATATTTCTTGTGAAATAGCCAGTATATGAGTGCTGACACCCAGCGCGCTGGCAAAAAGTATCCAGAAAGGATCATGTTTAAGATTTTTATCTGTAGGCAAGTAGAGTGTAAAAAGTTTGTAAAAGAAACTAAGCATTCCTAAAAAGCTAAACAGCATACCTATTATAAGAACTGTTTTATTGTAAAAAGCACCCAAACTAAAAAGTAGTGCACCGACTTGAAAGAGTAAAAATGTCATCATATAATAGGACTTTTTAACTACTTCTCCCTGGGTGAAACGTGGATAGGTTGTAAAAATAAAACCGATAAAAAATTGAGTTAAAACAATAAATATTAGACTATATGAGTGAAACATCCATGGTGTAACAGTTAAAAGTACGGTCCCTTTTAATAAAAGTTTATAGGCTACAGCAAAAAGTGTCATCAGTGAAATGGCCCAAAATATGCCCGCTACAAAAAATGGCTGGTGTACCTGTGATAAGAAGTAGTTACTTGTCTGTTTCTCTTTCGTCATTGTCTTTTCCTTTAAATGAATCATACCTTTAAATGATGAGAAAAATCATGACATAATGCAATAGAATCTTCACTAGCGTTATTTTTAGCTAAAATTCTATAAATAATAAATGTACTAGGATATGTATGTCAATAGAAAAACCTGCAGATAAGTTTTCTGTTCTCTCTTCTCACTTTGGTTTTAAAACCTTTAGACCACTGCAAGAAGAGGCCGTTGATACTATCTTAAATCGTAACGATCTGTTGATGATTTTACCAACAGGTGGCGGAAAATCACTCTCTTATCAACTTCCAACACTTCTAATGGATGGAACCACGATTGTTATCTCTCCACTGTTGGCACTGATGCACGACCAAGTGGAGAGCTTAAAAGCACAAGATATGCGCGCTGAGATGCTCTCTTCTATGCAAACTTCTGAAGAGAGTGCCAACACCATAAGACGACTCTACGCCGGTGATATCCAATTTCTCTACCTCTCTCCTGAACGCCTCAATACTGACTTTATGCGTGAGACTTTAGGTGAAATTCCCCTGAACTATTTTGTGATTGATGAGGCGCACTGTATTAGTGAGTGGGGACATGAATTTCGTTCTGCATTTAGGTCTCTTTCTCAAATACGTGAGTATTTTCCTACAGTGCCTATCGCTGCGTTTACGGCTACAGCCACACCAAATGTGCGTGATGATATTATCGCCCAACTTAGACTGCAAGAAGCGACAAGACTTCAAGGTAAAGTTTTTAGGGACAATCTTCAAATAACTGTACGTCACCGTCAAAGTGATGGACATGATCAGTTGATTGATTTTTTAAAAGATCATAAGGGTGAGAGTGGGATTGTTTATGCTTTTTCTCGAAAACAAGTAGAGTCCGTAGCGCGCTACTTAAATCAAAAAGGTTTTGAAGCACGTGGTTACCATGCGGGAATGCCCACGTTAGAGAGAAATGAAACTTTTCATGAGTTTGTACATGATAAGGTGAAAATAATTGTAGCCACCATCGCCTTTGGTATGGGTATTGATAAAAGTAATATCCGTTTTGTTGTGCATATGAGTCTGCCTAAGACCATAGAAAATTACTATCAAGAGATAGGTCGTGGCGGTCGTGATGGTGATCATGCAGATGTAGTTCTGCTATTTTCAGCTTCGGATGTTATTCAACAGAAGCGATTTATTGACCAAAATGAAGATGAGAGTTACAAACAACTTCAATTAAACAAACTTAATGCCATTAACCGTTTTGCTTCGAGTGAGAAGTGTCGTCATCAACAACTGGCTGAGTATTTTGGTGATGAACTAGAAGCTTGTGAAAGTTCGTGTGACAACTGTTTAGATGATGATCATGAAAAAAGAGATGTGACTAAAGAGTCTCAGATGTTACTTTCTAGTGTTTACAGAACTGGGCAACGCTTTGGAAAGGCCTATGTTATTGATGTCTTACGTGGATCAAAAGAACAAAAAGTACTGTCAAATGGACATGATGAACTCTCTGTCTACGGTATCGGTGAAAAACTCAGTAAAAAGCAGTGGTTTGTACTTATTGACAGGCTTTTAGAACTTGAAGGTCTTGGAGTAAATGAGCACCAAGGACTGATTATTACTGAGAAAGGTTTGGGCTTTTTAAAAGGGCATGAAAGTGTAATGATTCGTAGTGATAGACTCAATGTAAAAGAAAAAACAGTCAAAAAATCTGCACCTGAAATCTTTGATTATGATAAAGATCTTTTTGATGAATTGCGTACTTTACGTCAGGAGATAGCGAGTGAAAAAGGGGTGCCTGCTTACATCGTTTTTAGTGATAAAACACTTAAAGAGATGTCTGTGGTTCGACCTCAAAACAAGGACGCTATGCTGAGTGTTGGTGGTGTTGGTGAAGTGAAATTTGAACGCTATGGAGAAGCATTTTTAGACTTACTCAAAGAAGGAAATATATTTTAACATAAACAGTGTCTTCTTACAAACTGTGATAGTAAACAGAATTTAGATATAATGATTACGGAAATTTGAAAAAGTTTTCGCAAATATCGAGTAAATTCGAGGAAAACATAATTATGGCAACACACCACCCCGACGCCGGTACCTACTTTAAAATGCCCAATACGATTAAGCATTTAGAAGACAGTGACCTAGGCGATAATCTACTTTACTATGACTACAGCACCAAACACTTGGCTTCTTTGAGTGGCAATGGCTACCAGGAAGAAGATCAAGCTTTTATGAGCTCTTATCGCTCTTTTGAAGGTGAGGTTTTTGAAAATTATATTTATGAAAAACTGGTACGTTACGCAGCTCAAAACCAAGATATTGTAAAGTTTATTGCTAAGGGCCCTCAGAGTAAAAAGCGTACCCATGAACAGCCTAAAACACTCTCTGTAAACTGGAAAGGTCAGATTGTTTATCGCACTAAGCGTAATGAGATAAACGAATTTGATGCACTGTTTTTTACTGAGACTGAGTGCTTTTTTGTTGAGATGACCTTAGTAAAATCAGTGACAAAATTGAAACGTCGTTTGAGAAAGAAGAAAGCACTTTTAGAGACTATCTTCCCTCAATACGTTGTTAAAACTCTGCTTATTTTAAATGAAGGTGTTGTTGGACTCAAACAATTGCCTACGTATAGCAGTGTTTGGGTGACCAAACCGTATACAGCGCGCAAGGTGTTTGAGCGTTTAATTATGGATACATCAAAACAAAAAGAGAAGTTTAAACGGATAAATTCAAAGTGCATCGTTGGTACGGATGCGGTTAAAATTACACCATTTAGATACTACGAAGAGATGAATTGGTTACTGCGTCGTATTCGTGATAATCGTCGTGTACTTTTAGATATGAACTTTTTAAATGAAGAGAAAGCGACACGCACACTAGAGCTATTTACTAAGTTTTATATTGGTTATATGGATCAAACAGACTTTGAAGAGATGGTTCCAAATTTAAGTGTTCCTGTTCCTGAACGGGTTTATGTTAGTGTTGAAAAAGATCATACGGGCGCGCTTATATTGATGTATTTTCTCCCACATAGTCGTAAAAAATTGGACAATGTCTTAGTGACACCTGAGAAAGTAACGGTTGCTAAAAAAGACCCTTTTGGAATCACAGTAACAGAGATTGCGTATATCAAAGAGGTGATGCTTGATAGAGATAAATTAAGTATAAAAAATATAGAGCTGGTAAAAAAAATATTGGCACAAAATTCTCCAGAAAGAAAAAAATAGATGAAACGTATATTTTTTCAAGACCATAATGCTATAAAAGCACATTTTAAACAGAGCAATGAAGATTTTTTTGTTGATGAAATCATGAATTTTAAAACAAAAGATGTGGGTAATTATCTTATTGTGAAGATTCAAAAACAAGATATGAGTACCTTAGAACTTTTAACACTTTTAGAAGAGTCTTTAAACTGTTTTAATATTGGTTACGCAGGACTTAAAGATAAATATGCGACCACCACGCAATATCTCTCTTTCCCATTAAAATTCTCTCGTGAGTTGAAGCACTTCAGACATCCTCAGATTAAAATTTTAGAGACTTTTCAAGCGCGCCAAGGGATAAGTATCGGAGATCTTGAGGGCAATCGCTTTACCGTTCGTCTTCATAAAGTAGGGCGCTTTAATGCATCTGAAATACAAGCGCATTTAGACAATGTTCTACGTAATGGTATGCCAAACTATTTTGGCTATCAACGTTTTGGTAAAGATGTTGAAAATTTAGAAAAAGCACGTGAAATTGCTCATGGTGATATTGTTTTAAAAGACAGACGTTTAAACAAACTGCTTAGTAACGCTTATCAAAGTTATCTTTTTAATGACTGGTTAAAAGAGCGTGTAGAACTTTCAAACACCATTAATGAGAGTGAAGAAGAGAAGTTAAAACTGAACAATCAACCTTTTCTATTTAGAGTTTTAGAAGGCGATGTCATGCTGAATACTAAAAGTCTTAAATGGGAAAATGTGACCGATATTCAGGCGCTTAAAAAGCCATACAAAGAGAAGAAACTTCTTCCAACAGGTCTTTTATGTGGATCAAAAGTATGGAATGCTCAGTCTGTTGCGGGTGAGATAGAAAAGAAATACAATGATCCTGATGTTCAGGCTAAGGGGGATAGACGTTTGGCTATTATTTTTCCTAGTAAAATTGCCAGTAAACATGATGATAAAAATGAAATCTTAGAGTTGTCTTTTACCTTACCTAAGGGCTCTTATGCCACGGTCTTAATAGAAAATCTTCTGAACGTGGATTTGACCCCTAAAGCTAAGTAGTAGGCGTCTTTAACTGTTTACTACATAATTTTTGAAATTTACTTAACCATTGCCTTGTCTGATTTTTTTCTAACAGAGTAATTTGATAGATGCTCTGTAGCCATCTTTTATGATTATGTCTCATAACCTCTCCTTTTTTTTCTCTTATGCGTAGTTTATAAATTTAATATGTGGATTTAATGTTATCTCTATAAGTTATAATTTTTCAAAAAATAAGTGAGTCATTTTATGGATAGTTTTTTATTAGAGTTTGCGATGTTTCCAACCAGTGCTGATGGCCGTGAAGGTGCGGGAGTTTCTAAATCAGTGAGCAAGATTATTGATATGATTGATAAAAGTGGCGTAGCCTATCAATTAACACCCATGGGGACGATTATAGAGACGTCTACTATGAGAGAAGCCCTTGACGTTATTGAGAAGGCTTATGAGATGTTAGGCGATTGTGAACGTGTTTACTCTTCTTTAAAGTTTGATATCCGTAAGGGAAAATCAAACCGTCTTAAAACCAAGATAGAGTCTGTAGAAAAGCAGTTAAATAGAACAGTTCAACATTAAGCTTTTAAGCTCTACATTAATTTAACACTAATAATTTTTATAATGCGAACATCTTAAAAAAAAGGTGTTCAAATGCGCAGTACAGATTTAGCAACTATTGCCTACATAGTAAAAAAACTAGGTTTTGATAGTGAAACGATTGAGTTGGTTAAAAAGTATTATTCAGGTGAGCTTTGTGAGGATGATCAACAAGAGCTTAGTGCTCTTGTTGAGTTTATTAATGAAGAGTTAGAAGGTAAATTAATGCGCATCGCTTAGTGCAATACCGCTCTTTTCTGAAGTGACTAAAGCATGTAAAAATGCTGCAAAAGCCAATGTTACATAAATAAGTTTTACATTACTGTCACCTACTACCAACCATACAATTCCAAATACAAGTGCTAGACTTGATAGAATTAACATCACTTTATCATTACTGTGTTGTGCAATTTGTTCTTGTGTTGCCAAAATTAAATCCTTAAACTGTTTTCTAAAAAATTATATCTTAATCTTTCTTTGCTTTTAAAATAAAAAACATGACCACTACTATTACTGCTAAAATGAGTACTTTTACACCATCATCAGGTATTTCGTCCATATTATCTCCATGAATTAATGTATAATCATAACATCTTTTAATGGAGATTATAATTTATGTATGAATTTTATAGACTGGGTTCAGCGCGTCCACATGTAGTGGTGGCTGATGTTCAAGAAAATATGAATAATTTAAAAATTTTAATGGATGAAGCAAAAGAGAAAGAAGTCTCTTTAAGTGTTTTTCCTGAACTTTGTATCACAGCCTACAGTTGTGCTGATCTTTTTTTGCAAACTGCTTTAATTGAAGCGAGTACAAATGCATTAGAAGAACTACAAAGTTATTCTAAAAATTCAGATAATATTTTTGTCTTTGGTTCACCGCTCCCTCACCAAAACCACCTTTACAACTGTGCTATTGTTATTCAAAATGGTACTATCTTAGGGGTTGTTCCAAAGTCACACCTTCCAAATTACAAAGAATTTTATGAAGCGCGCTGGTTTAAAAGTGGGAAAAATATCTCAGACAAAATGATAGAAATTAATGAGCAAGTGGTTCCATTTGGTGTAGATTTACTGTTTAAATATGACCGTTATTTTAACTTTGGTATCGAGGTGTGTGAGGATTTATGGGCAGTAATTCCGCCAAGTTCTTATCAAGCATTAAGTGGAGCAAACATACTTTTAAATCTCTCTGCAAGTAATGAGCTGGTCTCAAAAGCAAGTTACCGTAATGCCTTGGTACGCGCTCAGAGTGCTTCATGTATCTCAGCGTATGTTTACTCAAGTGCCGGCGTAGGAGAGTCAACAACTGACCAGCTTTTTAGTGGACACTGTATGATCAGTGAAAATGGTGTGATGTTGGCTGAAAACCGTGATTTTGAAGACACCAACCTACTCCTAAGCGCGGATGTAGATACCCAACGTTTGATGATGACACGTCAACATGAAGCAAGTTTTGATGATGAGATGGTGAAAACATTTAGAACGATTAAGCTTAAAAAGCCGATTCAACCAAAAGCCTTAGCGCGCTATGTTGATGCGCATCCTTTTGTGCCAAAAGATGAGAGTAAACGTGCAGAACGTTGTGAAGAGATATTTGCGATTCAATCCAGCGCGCTGGCTAAGCGTGTCAAACATATAGGCTCAAAACGTTTGGTGATTGGGATATCAGGGGGGTTAGATTCGACCTTGGCTCTTTTAGTCTGTGTTGAAACTATGAAAAGGTTGGATCGTTCAAACAAAGATATATTGGCAATTACGATGCCTGGTTTTGGGACTACGGATCAAACATATAATAATGCTTTAGAGTTATGTAGCGCGCTGGATGTGGAACTCAGAGAGATTAATATTACAAAAGCCTCACTGCAACATTTTGAAGATATCTCTCATGATGTAAACACTCATGATGTAACGTATGAAAATACGCAGGCGCGCTACCGTACTCAGGTGCTGATGGATTTGGCAAATAAAGAGTATGGCATTGTCGTTGGCACTGGCGACTTGAGTGAAATAGCGCTGGGATGGTCTACGTACAATGGGGATCACATGTCTATGTATGCAGTAAACTCCTCTATCCCAAAAACATTGATTTCGTATATGGTGGAGTATGTCGCGCACAGTAGTGATGCACGTATCAGTAAGGTACTCAATGACATTGTGGCAACACCGATTTCCCCTGAGCTTCTACCAAAGTCGAAAAGTGGCGAGATAGAGCAGAAGACTGAAGATATCTTAGGTCCTTATGAACTGCATGATTTCTTTTTATTTCACATGATGAAGTATGGCGCCAGCGCAGATAAAATCTCGATGTTGGCAGTATTGGCATTTGAAGATAAGTACACACAGAAAAAGATAGATGAAACATTGACTCTATTTATAAAACGTTTTTTTACTCAGCAGTTTAAGCGCTCTGCTATGCCTGATGGGGTGAAAGTGGGAAGTATCTCACTCTCACCTAGAGCAGACTTGAAGATGCCTTCTGACGCCTCTTATCAAACCTGGTTAAAAAAATAATTTCATGTCAGTCATTCATGTTCAGTATTATAAAAATTCTGATACAGAATTTATTATAGGTGCTTACGAAGATAAACTTTGTCTACTTGATTATCGGTACCGTAAAATGCGTGAGCAGATAGATAAACGTTTGCAAAAAGGTCTTAATGCTGAGTACCTATTTGAAGACACTGCAACATTACAGCGTGCCAGATTAGAACTTGATGAGTATTTTTCTCTCCAACGCAGCAGTTTTGATATACCTCTGTTAATGGTAGGCAGTGACTTTCAAAAAAGTGTTTGGGAGGGACTTTTACGGGTACCTTATGGAAAGACAGCGAGTTATCTAGAGTTGGCCAAAGATATTGGTAATGAAAAAGCAGTGCGCGCTGTGGCAAATGCCAATGGGGCCAATGCCATTAGTATTATGATTCCTTGTCACCGGATTATTGGTTCCAATGGTAAGCTCACTGGTTACGCAGGTGGATTGGCTTTGAAAAAAAGATTATTAGATTTGGAACAAAATCTATTTATCAGTTAATTGGTTTGAAGACCTGCTAAATAATTTATCTTCCATTCGCCTTCTCGCTCTTGAAGATAAATCTCTCTATGTTTACCATCTTCTTTGAGACGAACAAGGGCAATACTTTCACTGATATTTAGCTCCTCTTCGAGTACAACTTCTTTATCCTCGATACTTCTTAGTCTATTTTTAACCAAGTCTTGGACAATCTCTTGAGCGATATCACTTTGAGAATAATCTCGTAGTATTGTATGAAAACCTACATCATTCAGGGCAATCGATTGTGCATAATTTTTCATATCACTGTGAAAAGATTCTGTGGTCATAAGTGCTTTTAATTGTTCTAAATCTGCACTATTGAGGGCTTGATAATACTCTGTTACAATTTGAGTGGGTGTACTTGATTGCTCGGCAAATACAGAGCTACTAAGTAAAAGAGTGAAAAACAGACCTAATAAATTTTTTTTAATCATTTTATCTCCTCATTTTATATGGGGTATTTTATAAAAATAAGATGAAGGAAACATGAATTTAAAATGAAATAATAGTGAAAATACGTTACACGTCATTTAGTTTGACAAATTATATGATGCCCTATGTAATCATGTTAAGTGTTAAAGTAAGAAATATTTGGATAAAATTAATTCAAAGGCTTTAATGTGATTTTTGAACTTCTATTTTCTTCTATATCGACCTTCTTATGGCTATTCGCATTTATTTTCGCATTAATTAAATTTATAAAAACACCTCGTGAAAATCTACTATTTTCTGTTTTTTATGGATTGATTTCTCTCTTTGCATTACGCTTTACTTTGGTTAATTTAATAATTTTAGCACCCATTCTTGGAGAGAGTTTTGAGGTTTTTGAAAGTTTTCATACACTTATGAGTATAGAGTATTTTCGCTATATTTATGAAGCCATAGATCTGTTTATGGTGAGTTTGGTTCTGATATTTCTTATCAATGGATTTTTACATAGGCATGCGGCAAATCTTCAAAATACAGAGATTGAAAATGATCTTTTACAACTTGAAGCAGATATATTAAAACGCCAAAGTGATAAACAAAAAGATGTCATTTTACTCTATGAGGCGATTGGAAAAATTAAACAGCGATTGTCAAAAACGAAAATAGTTGAGAAGGTATATACCGAGGCACTCCATGAACTGACCAATTTCAATCATTATCATGTCGCATTTTTTGGTTTTTTAGACTCAAATACACGGGCATTAGAAGTGCCTTATTGTAAAGAT
This sequence comes from Sulfurimonadaceae bacterium, assembly GCA_016744905.1. Taxonomy (GTDB): domain Bacteria; phylum Campylobacterota; class Campylobacteria; order Campylobacterales; family Sulfurimonadaceae; genus BB10. The sequence goes on from JADGDM010000012.1 coordinate 24,935, forward strand.
GTTGCAGTGATGCCTTTTATGGGTACCTCGGTTAATATTGAAGCCAGTTATTATCATACAAGAGAGAATGATCCTACGATAGAAGCCATCGATAAATCAAACACCATTATTATTAAAAATCCTCTTAAAGATGTCTCGTTACAACACTTTCACTCTGCTATTAAGTTTTCAGGTATCAAATCTGTTATATCCGTACCTATGCGTGTTTCAAGTTATGAGAGACCGATGGGTGCACTGACACTATTTAGCGTTAAAGAACTCGATGACAACTCTAGTGAAGTAGAGATGTTAGAAGATTTGGTTCAAAGTATTACAGCGAGAGTCATACTGCTTGAAGCAACCTCAAAGAGTGAGGCACAAGCTATAGAGATTATGGAAAAAAATGCACTTTTAGAAAAAATTATTGAAACGGTTCCTGCGCGTATCTTTTGGAAAGACAAAGAACTTATCTATCAAGGGTGTAATAGCGCGTTTGCCAATGATGCAGAGACTACGCCTAGCGGCGTCATAGGCAAAGGCGATCATCAACTCATCTGGGCCGATGATTCTAGTGATTATAGTGCAGATGATAACTTTGTTATTGATAATGATGAAAATGTAGTTAACCGAATTGAGAAGCAGGGTGATAAGTGGATGCTGACCAATAAGGCACCTTTTAAAAATGACAGTGGTTCAATAATTGGTGTGGTCGGGGTTTATGTTGATGTGACCTTACAGAAAAAAGCAGAAGATTACTTAAAAGAGAATGAAAAACGTTTTCGTGAGCTTTTAGAACTTATTCCTAATGTGGCGATTAATGGGTGTAATGCAAACTTTGAGATAATTTACTGGAACAAACAGTGTGAAAATCTTTATGGTTATAAAAAAGAAGAGGTGATGGGTAAGCGTTTAGATACGCTTATCTTAACTGATGAATATCGTACACGCTTTACATCAGGGATAGATGCTTGGGTTCGACGAAATGAAGCGCTTGAAGGCACTATTCAGATTATGAAGTCAAAGCAGGGTGGACGCCTTGAAGTTAACTCTTCACATGTCTTACTGAATCGTTTAAGCTCCTATCCTGAACTTTTTAATATAGACATAGATGTGACCAATGAAAAGATTGCGGAGCGTATGTTGATTAAATTGGCAAACTATGATTCATTAACCAATCTTCCTAATCGTTATAACCTTGAAGAGTACATGAAAAAACTCTCTAAATTTACAAAGAATAAAGAAGAGAGTTACGCACTGTTTTTTATTGATATTGATAACTTCAAATATATCAATGACTCTTTTGGTCATGATGTAGGGGATCATCTTCTTGTCAGTGTTGCAAATAGAATCAAAAAGAGTGTTCGTGAGCATGACTTTGTAGCGCGCTTTGGTGGAGATGAATTCATTGTTGTGGTGCGATATAAAGATAAAGATACGGTAGCCGCTATTGCTAAAAAGATTCATAACAGCATGAAAGAGATGTTTGAACTTAAAAAACGTGAATTTTTTATCACGGTGAGTATGGGGGTCTCCTTTTTAGACTCTGAAGAAGCCAATGGAAAAACACTTTTAGCACAAGCCGACTCTGCTATGTATGCTGCCAAAGACATGGGCAAAAATAGTGTCAATTTCTTTACCCCATCTATGAGCCGCTCAATAGTGGAACATATGCGTGTTGAAGCGCTTCTTAGAAAAGCGATTTCTGATGAAAACTTGATGTTATATTATCAACCTCAGGTCTCTTTTAAAGATGGTACATTACACAGTTGTGAAGCATTAATTCGCTGGAAAGATAATGAAAACTTCATAGCACCGGATCTCTTTTTACCAATTGCTGAACAAGCACATATGATGGATGAGATTTCCAGATTTGTTATAAAAACAGCACTAGATACCTTAAAAGAGTGGAAAAATACGGGATTACGTGATGTTCGTATTGATATTAATGTCCCTTCTAATCAGATTTATGATAGAGGAATGATTAATTTTATTTTACGTTCACTTAATGAGTCAGGGATTAATCCTAAAAATTTAGGTATTGAAATTACAGAAGGTAAGGTTTTAAATCTTGATGATTCACGTACCTTAGAAAATCTACATGCACTTAAAAAATCGGGTATTAACTTGAGTATTGATGACTTTGGAACAGGTTACTCTTCACTAAACTATCTTATGAGTTTTGATATTGATACTATTAAAATAGATAGAGAGTTTATTGTAAACCTTGATAATACCCACAATAAAACCTTAGTGAAATCTATCATTGCTATGACACAAGCCTTAGGTTATAGTGTGGTTGCTGAGGGTGTAGAAACGGAAGATCAAAAAGAGTTTTTATTGGAAAATAACTGTGACTTAGCACAAGGTTTTGGTTATCATAAACCGATGCCAAGAGAAGAGATGACTCTTCTCATTGAAAATAAAAAGTTATAAATCACTCATATTGAGTCTTAACCCTTTAAGGTGAGAGATTGGATGAGAGTAGGCGATACCTGAACCATCACCGGTAATGTCTAAGTCATTCATCACTTTTCTAATAATAGCATCAACATTTTTAGTTGGGGTGATAAACATAAGATTGGCATCCGTAGCCTCACTATGAAGTCTGTTGTAGAAGTTCTCCATCTGTCCAAGACCCATTCCATGAGCCGTCATGATGGTTACCCCTTTAGCCCCTGCATCTTTAGCGGCTAGTAGTGCTTCATCTTCTCTATCATGAGGCACGATAACGTGTACTGCTGAAAATTGAACCTGATAAGAGTGACGTTTATCCGTACCTTCAACGACAACCGTTGAAAGATTCATATCATTGGCTGACTCAAGTGCATGAAGTAACTCATCTTGATGAATGGCTTCAAGCTCATGTGCCCCTTTAATCCCCATTTTCTCCGTGATAACACCATAGAGCATCACTGTAAGCATAGGAAAGAGTGAAGCAAAGGCAATAAGACCAAAACCATCAATCAGTGGGTCACGTCCTTCTATGTTGGTTGCAAGACCCAGTCCAAGTGCTGCTACTAAAGGGACAGTAACTGTTGAAGTTGTTACTCCACCACTGTCATAAGCGATAGCAATAATATATTTTGGCGCGATAAAAGTAAGGGCGATTACAAACATATATCCAACCATAATATAATAGACAATATTTCCACCATCAACAATTCTAAACGCACCTAAGGCAATACCAAAAGCAACGCCAAAGGCAACAAAGATACGCAGTACAAAATCATTAATCTTACCATCACTAATCTCTTTTGCTTTTTTTGCAATAGCGGTCAATGAAGGTTCAGCCATGGTGGTTGAAAAACCGATTGCAAAGGCAAACGTATAGATGATGGTGTTGCTGTCATTTTGCGTCAGTGCCGCAGCCATAGTTTCACCTAAAGGAAACAGACCCATCTCTAGACCGATGATAAAAGCATCAAGCCCTAAAACAACGAGTCCAAAACCAATCAATACCTCTTTTAAATTTTCAATACGCTTTTTTAAGATGACATATTGAAAAAATAGAATAACGGCTAAGATAGGCACCACGTCACCGAGAACACCAAGGAGGCCTTTTAGTATAGAAAGGAATGTAACACTCTCTTCAACAACAACCGCTTCTATAACGGGCGCGCTAATTTGAGTAGCTTCAAAAAGCGCAGGAGCTACGGTCGTGGTTACTTCAGCGATTTCATAAACATAGATACCATAAAACTGTACAAAAATCATCGGAGTTAATGAAGCAAAGGCAATTAAACCAAAACCATCTAAAACAGGATTTCTACCTTTAATGGTAGATGCAAGTCCAATACCAAGTGCGGCAACTAAAGGAACGGTTACTGTTGATGTGGTGACTCCACCAAGGTCAAAAGCAAGTCCAACGATGGCGTGTGGAGAGAAGGCAGTGGCTGCAATAACTAAGATATAACCACTGATGATGTAGTAGTGAATTGGATGACCTTTAATGATTCTCCAAACACCGATAACAATAGCAAATCCAACAGAGAATGCAACCACCATTCTCAGAGTAAAGGCATCAATTCTGCCATCGCTGATACTTGCTGCTTTTTGGGCGATAACAACAAGTGCGGGTTCTGCAACAGTAGTACCAAAACCAATCATAAAAGAGAAGAGTATGATCCAAAAGGTAGAACCTTTATGTGCAAAATCACTGGCAAGACCTTCTCCAACAGGAAAGATACCTACTTCAAGTCCCATTAAAAATATAGCAAGACCAATACCAACTATAAAAAGACCAGTCGCAACACTAAACCAATTTTCAGGGATGGTTTGAATGATGGCCAATTGAAAAAAGAGAACCACCAAAACGATAGGAAGTAGGTCTCTAAAGGACTCTTTGAGGAGCGTAAGAAATGAGGCGAAATTTAACATATTTTATCTTCGTATTAATTTTTCGTATTCTATCTAATTCTGAGGTTATTTGAGAAAAAATATATGCTAAATCTAATTAAAATTATAAGAAGTATGTATTAAGGTAATAGGTGGTGATAAAAGAGAAAATAATAACACTATTTTTTATTGTCAATTCCATCTATTAGTACTTTTTCAAACTCTTTTGCAGGAAGAGGTCTTGAGTAGTAGTAACCTTGAATATTTGTACAACCATTGTTTAGTAAAAACTCTTTTTGATCCTTGGTTTCTACCCCTTCAGCAATGATAGTTAGATTTAAAACTTTCGCTAGGGCGATAATAGCTTGAGAGATGGCAATATCTTCGATATCATGAGGAATATCTCTAATAAATGATTGATCAATTTTTAATTTATCAATAGGGAATTTTTTCAGATAAGACAAAGAAGAGTAACCTGTTCCAAAATCATCAATCGCCAATTCAATACCTAAGGCACTAATCTGATTTAAAATTTCAATGGCCTCTTCTGGGTGTGTCATAACTTGTCCCTCAGTCACTTCTAGTTCAATCCACTGCGCCTTACATCTGGTTTCATGAAGTAAGCTTTTGAACATAAGTAGGAAATCTTTTTTTTCTAGCTGCTTGATAGCAAGGTTGAGGGCCAGTCGTCCTGGATTTAATCCTTGCTCATACCATTGAACGAACTGGATCATGGCAGTACGCATCACAATTTGGTCAAGTTCGATGATAAGTCCAGTGAGTTCAGCTAAGGGGATGAATTTTGCAGGTGAAATAATGCCCATACTTGGGTGGTTCCACCTAACCAATGCTTCCATTCCTATGATTTTATTATTTTGCGCATCGACTTGTGCTTGATAGTAAACAATAAAGTCACCTCTTTTCAGTGATTCTCTTAAACTTGTTTCCATGACGACACGTTCAAAGGCAAGTTCTGTCATCTCAGAACTGTAAAATTGATAATTATTACGACCTTCATCCTTAGCCTTATACATGGCTGCATCGGCGTATTTTAATAAATTTTGCGCCGATCCTCCATCATCTGGATAAAGACTGATTCCAATGCTACTGGAGACATATAAAATATTGTCTTCTATCTTTATGGGTGTAGAGAGTTCATCTATGATTTTTTGTGCCAGAAATGAGATATCTTGTGCATGATTGAGGTTTTCGACGATGATGGTGAATTCATCACCTCCTAAGCGCGCTAAGGTGTCTTCCTTTCGAATAGTTTGAGAGAGTCTATCCGTCACAGTTTTAAGTATCTCATCACCTACGGCATGTCCTAAAGAATCATTAATCTCTTTAAAATGATCAAGATCAATAAAAAGCAGTGCCATAATTTGCTTGTTCCGTTGCGCTTTTTTAATACTATGTTCGAGTCTATCATTAAAAAGTAGACGGTTTGGTAGACCTGTTAACGCATCATGATGGGCTTGAAAGTCTAGCGCATCTTGTGCTTTTTTCTTTTGTGTAATATCTTGACTGTATCCAATAAATCCAATAACATGATTACTTTCATCTTTTAAAAGTGAAAGGGTCAAATCTGCGTCAATAACTATTTTACATTTTTTAACAAGATGGACCACTGAATGTACTTCCCCTGTCTCTTTTAGGCGCTTCATATTGTCTTGTAATTTTTGATGCTCCTCTTTTAAATAAATGATAGAAATATGTTTACCCAGTATCTCTTCTTTGGTATATCCAAGAATCATCTCTGAGCCAATATTCCAACTGGTAATCATTCCCTCTAAATCAGTAGAAATAACACTGTCATGAATTTGATCAATAATCTGAGACTGTTGCGCATACTTAAGTTGTAAAGCTCTTTTTTCTGTTATGTCGGTATGGGTTCCTGTCATACGTATGGCTTTATGATTTTCATCATAGATAGTTTTACCTCTTGCTTGTATCCATACCCATGAACCATCTTTATGTCTTAGTCTATGAACACGTTCAAAATATTTTGTCTCTGCATTAATATTTTCTTCTACACTAGAGAGAATATCTTCAATGTCATGCGGATGTATACGCTCTTTCCAGGTAGAAAATTTATTTTCAAGTTCATTTTCAAGGTATCCCAACATCTCTTTCCATCGTGGAGAGAAATAGACAGCATCATTAAGAAGATTCCAGTCCCAAAGTCCATCAAGATTGGCCTGTAGAGCAAGTTCCATTCTCTCATTTAGATGAAGAATCTTCTCATTTTTAGTATGTATTTCTGTGATGTCGCGACTGATTCCAATAAGTCCAAGTGTTTCATTGGAATCATTATAAAAAGGTGTTTTTGATGTACTAAGTAGTACTTTCTTTCCATCAGGATAGTCAACCCACTCTTCATTGATGATAGTTTTTTGTTGTACCAACATTTCTAAGTCTTTATTTATAAAGAAGTTACCAACTTCTTCTCCAAAAAGTTCGATATCGTTGTGGTTGACAATCTCTTCATGAGTTTTTCCAACAAATTTTTCAAAGGCGCTATTACAGCCTAGATAATACCCATTATGATTGAGATAATCTTTATAAAAAATTAAATCAGGGGTTGCATCGAGGACGGATCTCAGTAGGTTTTTTTGATAAACTTCTTTTTGCTGTGCTTCTACCTTTTGAGTAATATCAACAATAATCCAGAGTACTTCATTTTGATTGGGAACAACGTCACCTGAGACATTAGCCCAAAAAAGTTCGCCATTTTTACGTTTAAATTGGTAATCAATAGAAACAGATTCACCTTTTAAGACAAAGTCAAAGGCAAGTCTTGCAAATTCTTTGTATGTGGTGTGTGAAATATGTAAAATTTCAGCGCTACTATTAAGAAAATCTTCTTCATTAAAGCCAGACATCTCACATAAGTGTTGATTAACAAAAAGATTATTTCTATCTTTATCAACCACCAGTATTCCAATATGAGAACTTTTTAATATCTGTTCTAACCAGTAGGGTTTTTGATCATATAATGTATTCATACTACATGATAGAAAAATTGCGATTAAAAGACAGTGAATATTAATCTAGAAAAAGAAAAGAGGATTGACTGTGAGAAGTTTTTGATAAAAAACCTGGAAGTTGTCTTGTGTTTTAAAACTTATAGGCTAAGGAGAGTGAACCATATCCATGGGACGCTTCTTGCGTACTGTACTCTTTTGAGAGGTAGGTGTCACTTAGGCTAAGTATATAACCTTGATATTCAAGGACTGCTCCTATATTGACCTGCGCTAAAAATTTACTTTTATCGACACTGGGACTGTCTTGAAAAGTATTTCCATCTAAAAAAATATCACGTACGACATAACTCAGCGCGCTGGAAGCATAAAAATAGAAGCTAAATTGTTTATTATTATGCAGACTTAATGCGTTCTCAAACCCTGCTTTAATAGGGGCGATACCAAAGTCATCTTTGATATGATAACCCAGACGATAACTTAGACCTACCGTGACACTGGTATCCACTGTACCGAGCGCAATATTATAGTTTAAGATAAGGTCTTGATACTCTTTTTTGAGGTACTTAAAGTACTCAGCATTAGAGAGATTAAAGGTGACTTCATCATGAAGTTGATAATCCCAAGCAGGAAGATCTGAACTGGGTGTATTTTGATGTAAGAGTTTTTGCATAAAACCAGCCCCTGATGAAGGACCAAGCAGACCCAATTCAAAGTTGTAACTACTGAGTGAGTTTTTTGAAAAATAGTAGTTGGTAAAACTTAGATAAATATAACCTGCATAAGGTCTGTCATTTGGATCAGGGGGAACCAATGAAGGATCGGATGGATTATAAATACTTTGCCCTAAAGCGATGGCGTACTTATTTTCACTGTCTTTGCCTAGTATAAATGAGAGTTTCGCACCATGGGTATATTGTTTGTCACTTTGATTGGGTAGATCATTATCAACGCTAAGATTGATTTGATCCAGCGCGCTTAGGCGACTGAAAAAAAGTAGAAGTAGAAGGAGAAAAGTTCTTATTTGAACCAGCCTTTAACCTTGTCAAATGCAGAGTCTAAAGTGCTTTCAGATGGTTTAGATTCAATACCAAATGACTCTTGAAGTTTATTCAATAATTCACGTTGTTCGTCATTCATAGATTTTGGATAAGTGAGTGTAATTTGTGCAATCAAATCACCCTTACCATGCCCATGAACATCTTCGATACCTTCACCTCTAAACTTATAGTGCTGTTTATCTTTAGTACCCTTATCAAGGTTAAGCTCAAGCTCACCTGTCAAAGAAGGGATGGTTAAAGTCTCACCAAGAACTGCTTGTGTAAAGAATACAGGTACTTCCAAGTAGATATCATTTTCACTTCTGATAAAGTGTTTGTCTTCTTGAACATTAAAAGTGACATAAAGATCACCACGGTTTCCACGTTTGCCGATGTTTCCTTTTCCAGAAACTCTTAAACGATTTCCATTGTCTATTCCAGCTGGAATGTTTACTTTAACACTCTCTTTAACGTTTTCATATCCTGAACCGTTACATGAGTTACATTTTGAGGTAGCACTTTGTCCCGCTCCATTACAAACTGGACAAGTCTGTGCAAATGTCATGAAACCTTGACGCATATGGACTTGTCCACTACCTCCACATTGACTACATGTAGAAACTTTGCCATCTTTGGCGCCGCTTCCCTTACATGGTTTACAAGAGGTTTTATATTTAAACTCGATATCTTTTTCACAACCAAATACGGCTTCATGAAAACTGATGGTCATTTCGATGCTAAGATCTAGTGAGTACTTGTCTTGATCCGCAGGATTTTGACGACGACGGCTTCCACCGCCTCCACCAAACATCTCTTCAAACATTGAACCAAGGTCATCAAAGCCACCTGATGAACGACGACCACCGCCGCCTCCGCCATTTTGCAGGCCTTCTTTACCATATCTGTCGTAGATGCCACGCTGTTGGTCATCGCTGAGCACTTGATAGGCTTCATTACAAAGCTTAAATTTGTGCTCTGCTTCCGTATCATCAGGATTTTTATCTGGGTGATACTTCTTTGCCATCTTTCTATAAGCTTTTTTAATAATAGTCTTATCTGTGGTCTGTGTAATTTCTAAAATTTCGTAATAACTGAGGTCTTCCATTAATTCGTCCATAAAAAATATTTTCGCGATTATATCTATTTACAGCAAATAATTGGCATAATTGCTCTTATGAAATATAAATTAACCCTTTTACTTTTTTCCTTTTTTCTTCTTTCACTGTTTTCAGGATGTTCATTTAAAAATGATACCGTTAAAATTAATAACCTTGAACTGGAGCCTGCACATCATTCTAAACTGCCTGCGTGGGAGGAACAAAACTTTGATGTTTTACTCTCTCTTTTAAAGGATGAGTGTGTTTTTAAAAAGACACAAAAAGTCTATGGAGATATCTGTGCCAGCGCGCTGGATACAAATAACTCTCAAACATTTTTTGAAGAGTACTTCACCCTTTATCAGATTATAGATAGAGATAAAAAAGACAATATTGGGATGTTGACCGGTTATTATGAAGCCTCATTACATGGTTCTCGTACAAAAAGTGACATCTATAAATACCCACTTTATGAGGTGCCTGATGATTTGATTACCGTAGATTTGGGTTCTATCTATCCTGAGTTAAAACGTAAAAGATTGCGTGGTAAAGTCGTAGGGAATAAACTTGTTCCTTACTCAGTGCGTTCGGATATGCAAGATCTAAACAGTTCTATCATCTGTTATGTGGATGATAAGGTTGATCGTTTCTTTTTAGAAGTACAAGGTTCAGGCCGTATCGAACTTGACAATAATGAAACAATCTTTGTAGGTTACGCCAATCAAAACGGACATAAGTACCGCTCAATTGGTCGTTATTTGGTTAAAAATGAAGAGATACCCTTGAAAGATGTCTCACTTCAAAGTATCCGTGCATGGTTGGAAAAAAACCCCTCACGTGTGGATGAAGTGCTCAATTACAATGAATCATATGTCTTTTTTGAACAACGACAAAATGCGGCAACAGGCGCACTGGGTATTGAGTTACGTGCAGAATACGCAGTGGCTGTTGATCCAAAGTACATTCCGTTAGGCTCTTTGCTTTTTGTAGATGCTACTTATCCAAATAGCGAAGAGAAGTTACAAAAACTGGTTTTTGCACAAGATACTGGTGGCGCTATCAAAGGTGCTGTACGCGCTGACTTCTTTTTTGGTTTTGGTGAGCGCGCTAGAGAACTCGCAGGTGAGATGAAACAAGATCTGAAGATGTATATTTTGTTGCCGAATATTGAAGAGATTGAGTCATTATGAAAAAAAATCTAGCCAAGTTTAAAGCCTTAGTTGAAGCATTAGAAGAGTTGCCAACCATAGGAAAAAAATCAGCCACCCGTTTGGCCTATCATATGGTAATGAGTGACAGTTTTGGAGCGATGAAAATTGCCCACGCTATAGAGAGCGCACTGGGAAGCCTCAGACGTTGTAGTTCATGTGGGGGAATTAGTGAAGATGAGCTGTGTGATATCTGCTCAGACATGGGGCGTGACCATGGACTGCTGTGTATTGTTCAAAGTGCCAAAGATATTTTAACCATTGAAGAAAATGGCCTCTTTGATGGTCGCTATTTTGTATTGGATTCTTTAGAAACTCTGGACATCGAACATCTACGTTCCATGGTTGAAAGTGGTATCAGTGAAGTCGTATTTGCTTTAAGCCCTTCTATCAGTTCTGACGCACTTATCCTCTATGTCGAGAATAAACTCGAACACTGTGATGTGCATTTTACAAGAATCGCCCAAGGCGTTCCAACAGGTGTAAGCTTAGAAAATGTAGATGTTATCTCACTCACACGTGCTTTGAGTGATAGGGTAAAGATTTAGTCATTATAATTATGATATAATTTGTTATGGCTAAATTAGATGAGATTAAAGAATTTATAGGATTTTTAAAAGCAATATTCATCATGCTGGCGGTAATAAATACCTCTTTGATTGCATGGGTTTTTAAAAGTTTTAATACTGAACTAGAATTTAAACTTTATATTGTCAATGGTTTAATAGTTTTTATTAGTATTGCGATAGCCTTACTTTTTTTAAAAATATTAAAAGAAATCAAAAAGTTAAAGGATTTGTAAGATGATATCTTTATTACTTTCTCTCTTTACAGGAATTGCATTAATAATTTTTATGGCAATTCAAATTAGAAAATTTCAATATTAGAAACTTTCTAATTTTTTAAATCCCTATCAACTACTCAGTTCTATGCGCTATCTTTATTTTCTAAGCCCCTATTGACTACCCATCACACTGTGTATCACTTTGGTTGACTATATAAAGTTTTTGTCTTTTTATATAAAATTTATTATCTACCCCTTTTGCAACTAAGACTATATATCCTGTAAAATATCCACTTCTATTATTCTTAAATTATTTTCGAGGAAGTCTCTTCTTGGATGATTAAAGACAGCTATAGTCGAGTACTCATTGGTATCTTGCAAGATAGCGTACGAAGTTAATTCTATCTTTGAGCTTATTTTTAATGTGGCTCCTGAAGATCCAGAACCAATACATTTTCCATCTGACATATCATAGCTTTCTGGAAATTCAAGATTTAGATGTTTCTCAATAGGAGTTATACTTCCATATAAATTTTTTATTGCACTATCAATAGACTTGCTTTCCCATATATGAGGATTTGTTTTATGATAATTTATAGAAGACTCACTAGTTTTTTTTAAGCTTAATTGAGAATTTATTCCTTGATAATTTTTGATTTTCACTTTTAATTCAATTCGTTCGTTGTGATTGTCTGTGGCTGAGAGTATAAGTGTATCTCCAAATCCTTGGTATTTGTAGTTAAACTTAATAACCGGTTTTTTAGATAGGTATTGATTGCTTGACATATCAAAGACAATATGATTATTGACACGAGCTGTCATCTTAGTAACAAATTTAGCATTTTTTTGTCACCCGTAGTCTTTATTGCCTGAAAATAGGTGATCATAGGGTGTTTGAGTAGAAACTTTGCATAGATATAATCACCTTTTTGTTTGGCTTTAAACTTCCCCGAGTCAAATGAAAAAAGCTGTGTTGTAAGAATAAAAAGTAATATTATCATTTTAATCATAAATCATTTTTCATTCTTGTATTGAGCTTTGAATCTCGTCTAACTGCTCAATTTTATGAGCTATCTTCGCTTTTTCTCCACGCACATACTCTATCTGTTTGGTGTTGATTTCTCTAAACTGTTCTTGTGCACCTTCGATGATTTTGTAGAGGTAATTTCGTCTTGATGTTAATAGTGTCTCTATTTTAGTGTATGAAAAATCTTTTTTAAGCCCCTCTAATATAGTCGATATCTCTGGTTTAAAAATGGAGTACTTGAGTGGTTCACTCTCGTAGAGTTTAATTTGTTTTTCAATAGTGGAGCTGACTGAAAAGATATTTTTTTCCACACTTCCTCGGGTAGAAAAACTCATCGCCGCACTAAAGTAAGCAAACTCTCTCTCCAGTGCACTGATATTGGCAAGTGTAGCGCGGTGATATTCTAAGATGACATTTTCATACACTTTTGATACAAATTGACGGGTATTGGCAAATTCCCTATCTGAAGCGATTTCACGATGTTTTTTGATCTGTTCATATGGTTCTTGCCACGTTTGAATGGCATGTTTAAGGAGTCTGAAAACTTCTTTGAAGTCCTCACTACTCTCATTTTCGATATTTTTGAAGTATCTAATGGCAGATTTCATCTGTTTATCGATGTACTCATCTTGATAAAAAAGCTCTTGCATAATAGCATCATGATCAACTCTAAGACTCTCATAAGCCACTTTTGAAATTTTCTCACCAAGTAAACTTTTATTACTCTCATAGCGTGTTGATTGCGTGGGGATAATATGCTTGAATATACTCTGCGCCACACTTTGTAAAATATCCTCTATCTTTTCATGCATAAAAAACAACTCTTTAGAGTGCTTGATATAGACCGCATCAAAGCCTTTAATCACTTCATCCTCTTTATGGATAAGTATCTCTTCTAGTGCGCTGTAAACGCCAAGAATACTTTGATACTCTTTAGTAATAATCTCGCACAGTGAACTCAGGTCTTTTTTGATAGAAAAATTTTTAGCTTGGATAGCTTGTGGACGTAAGGTCTCTTCTATAAAACTCAAAACTTCAGAAATATTTGACGCTTCCATATTCGCTATATCATCACTTTGATCATGCGCTTTAATACGTGTGACCTCTTGAAGGTAACTTTTAAATTCACGATCAAAGAACTCCATATCTTGTGCATCACTATTCTCAGCACTTGAGCGCTGGAACTCCTGCTGTAGCTCTATTAAAGCAGTTTGTAAACGTACCTCTTTTTCATTGACTCTCGAATCCAGCGCTTGTTTGGCTGAGATGGGAACAATACGTGCAAAAAATGAAGAAAATGTCTCTTGCATATACTTGCTAGTTGTCTCTATTTGCTCTTGTGTAAACTTGTCTTTTTGATTTAAAACACACAACGATTTGTCTTTAAAATTGGCAAGGTACTGTTTAAGTACCTGCGACTCACTCTCTTTTCCTGCATTGTCGATTAATGTTAACCAGATAATTCCATCAACGTCGCGTAAGATCTTTTTAGTGATTTCAGTGTCACTAAGGGAGAGGGAGTTTAGACCGGGAGTATCGACAAAAGAGATATCTTTTAACATCTCATTTGGCGCATAGAGTGTGAGATATTTAACATCTTCGATACTTTCACGCTGATCGGTGAATTTGGAGATATGATCAAGTGAATGATACTCATGTGCGCCATTTTTATACGATACTTTGAGCTTGTACTCTTTATCGTAGTTGATAAAGTTTACTTTTGATGTGACGGGTGTGATGCCTGTTGGTAGGATGTCTTTTGAGAGTAGGGCGTTTAAAAAGGTAGACTTTCCACTGGAGAATTGTCCTACAATAGCGACTTCCATTGGATACTGACTACGACGTAGCAGTTTATCAAATAGTAAAGAGAGTTGCATGGATGGATGAAACTGCTCATCAAGCAGAGCGCGCTGGATACGTTTAATCTCGCCCTCTATTCCTTCTTCTTTTTTGATTGATGTTTCTTGAAACTGTGCATGGTACTCTTTTACCAGTGGTCTTAAATATCTCATATTGAACACCGACTTGTAATTAATTCTATATTTTTAATACGCCCATGAAGTTCAAGTGCTTTACTTTCACTGTTTTGTGAGGCATCATTCAGTAGCGCGCTGTGTTTTTCTAAAAGTTCGTTTTGCACGTTGATATTGTTTTTAAGTTCACTCAGTGGAGATTGGAGATGCTTGAAAAATTGTTCACTAAGCGTGAGATATAAGGCATCAGATTTCTCTTTGAGAAGCTTTTCAAAGTAGTCAAACTCTTTGGAAAGCAGTTCCAGTAGTGCGCTGTCAAGTTGTGAAAGTTTGTTCTCTTGTGTCAGTTTAAAACTCTTTTGGATAAATAGTTCGATATTGGTGTTGATAGTGATCTGATTGTGTGCTTCACCAAAATGCTTTTCTAAGCTCAGTGTTTTAAACTCTTCATTATTAAGAGGATAATTCATTAATATTGACTCTTTTAAACGCGACATCTTTTTAATCAAACCATAACGATAATCACGTAATAAATCAACAAAACCATGACGCAATGAATTTTCTACTAAAGTACTAATTCGTTTGAGTGTCGGCTTACTTTTTTCTTTTTCTAGTGCATAAGCAGTCTCATCAATCAGACGCTGTTTTAAAATACCTTGGAGCTTTTTACAGTCCTCTTTTAAGATGTACTCTAAAGACTCTTCATATTTGCTCAGTTCAGATTTGAAAGCATGTATCTGTGATGAGAGCGCGCTGAGTTTTTTCTCTTGTGCTGCTTGATTGAGTTTAGAATATTCAATCTCTTGCGCCAACTCAGTATCTGATTTGTTGAGCAATGAAAGTTCGTATTTTAGTAGTTCAATATTTTGACCGGTTGCCTTAAATAGACGTTTTTTAGATGCGTGTAAAATAAGATTTGAGCGTTGTGAATCTGCACCATAAAGAGTATCATGAAGATACTTTTCAAGTTCAGGAAGTCCACTTTTCTCGAGAGAGTAACCTTGCTCTAAAGCGATATCAGCTTGTCCCATTTTATGATGCAAGGCCATCTTTGAACTTAGCGCTATAAACTGGATATTTTTAAGAATAAAATCAAGTTTTGCATCACTGTTGTACTCTTGAAGTTTTTGAGTGAGTGCTCTCTTAGTATACGCAATGACTTCTTGAATATCACTCTCTTTGACCATATCAACACGCGTAATAACGATGAGTATCTGTGTTATATTTTGAAAACGTACTGCATCGATGATAAACTCTACATCGATTTCCGTCGCACTTTGAGAGACATTCATCAGATGAATCATCAAGTCACAGCGCGCCACATACTCCTTGGTAATCTCTTCGCGCTGTATAACCACGTCATCAAGACCTGGCGTATCTACTATCTCTATGTTTTCACGTAGAAAATGAAGGTCTGAACCCAGCTCAATCATTTTGACAAGGTTCGAGTGTTTACCAGCGGCTGAAGTGTATTCACCCAGTTTTTTCATGTCAATAATATCCTCACGAGACGACTCTAATATATATTCGTTAAGATTTCCTTTAAAAGTCTCTTTACTGTCTGTTACAAATTTCTTCATAGAGTCAAGTTCCAACGCACTGTTTTCAATACGTGACCACTGTGCTTTGTTCCAATAAATGACTTTAGCGTAAGGCTCGGGTGCGTGTTTGATAAGTGAAAGGTTGGCTGTCTCTGGGATGACATTGGTGCCCAATATCTCTTCACCCATGAGTGCGTTAATCATACTGGATTTCCCCGCATTCATAACCCCTGTAATTCCAATAGAAAAACGTTGATCTTGAATATAAGTTAAAAGTTCATCAAAGGCTTTTGTATCACTACAAAGCTCTTTTAACTCATTGATAGCGGTGACTAAAGCGTGTTTATTATGGATAAAGTCATTGGTGTTTTTTTCAAACTCTGGTAACGTTGGCTCTTCAACTTTTTCATGCTCAAAAAGAGAACAGATTTTTTTATGATTATCATGAGAGATAATTTTTTCATCAAGAAGATAGTGTAGAGGGGTGTCAAGTAGATGGACATCGGAGAAAGAACGCGCTTCAATAAAGTGGTAAATGATACTGTGTTGAAGATGATAAAGGTGCTCATTTGAGACAAGTTCTTGAGGTATGAATTTATGCGTCATCTCTTTGAAGCTTAGAAGTGAAGAGAAAGAATCAAGTTGATGACGGGTGATAGAAAGTATCAGTGCGCTGAGCTCAAAAAAGTCTTCATCGCTGAGTGTTTTATCAAAAACAGTGGGTGGGTTATCAGGGGTTGAAGTCCCATGATACAGTAGAAAGTAGTCATCAACTAAGGACATGTTTTTCTCTTTTAAATATTATTTTTATTGATGATATTTTATCATGTTATACTAAAGAAGAGTGCTTAGAATGTATTAAATGATAAAACAGCTTTGGCTACCACCCGTACATCTGTGTATTCATACAAAAGATGAGAAAATGCAGAGTTGATAGAGACAAAAGTCATACCTCTCTCTTCTCTTTTTGCTTGCTTGATCCACATCTTCTCTTCTTTGTACACAAGATAAATGCCTCCATCCTCAATCTCTTTTTGAGAAAGATCTGCCACAACCAATGCACGATCTTGAATAAAGGGTTGCATAGATTGACCATCAACTTTTATCACAAAAAGTGAGCCTTTATTGACTGGTTCTTTGAGTAAATCTTCTGAGAATTCTAAAACTTTTTTTTCATTTTTTCCATCAAGTATATCGACGTAATCAAGAGTAATAAGAGACATTTTTTTCCTTTTAGTATAGGTTTTATGCATTTTATTATATAAAACTTATTTTTTCATTGAAAAGATAATGATCGTTAAAATAGTAAAGGTAAGAAAAAATAGAGGAACAGCAAATACTAAAAATAATATGCCGAAACAGGTATAAGAGAGAGATGAAAAAAAACTTGTTAAAAAAACGATAGAGATACGTTTTACTGTATGATATTTTTGAAGATTTTTGCTTAGAAGTTTCCAAAAAAGTGAAGCAAAAATAAAATGAATACTAAAACTCAATAATAGACATAGATAGAAATCTTGAAGGGCATCATTTAAAAGAACCAATATGGGAAAAATCCAGCTAGTCAGACCACTATATACTGCAAATCGAAACCATGCTTCTTTTGAAATTGTTCCTAGCATTGATTACCTCGATTTCTCATATCTTCTAAATCCTCAATATTAGCACTTACTGCGTCAATATAACTGACTGCAGATTCTCTTGATAACAGTTTTTTGGAGAGTCGCATATCAATACGTTTAAAAGATTTTCTAGCTCTTCTAAATTACGATACCTATTGAGTCCATTATTTTCTGCCAACAAAGATACTAACCGTTTCGCATCAGTAGGTAAGTCATTTGAACGTTTTATGGCTTGTTGGTTAAAGGTGTCAATAAATAATCATAGGTCAAATCAATAATGACAGGTTTCAACAAGCCTTTTTCTCTCAATCGAGACTTACTTTTAGAGACAGTTTTATGAGTATCAGTAAATGAATCAATGGTTATATGTGTTTTTATCGCTCTTCTCATATCATCACTCGTACTGTCCCATAATTTACCTTTTAAAGGATCTGCTAAATAATTTCCAATTTGAAAATCGATTTTTAGTTCAGATAAAAATACGTGTGCGAGCCAGTTCATGATAACCTTTTTCTAATTTATAATTATATCGATGTTGCAAGAGAATAAAGAAAATACTTGGATGAAGTTTGTAATAAAATAATATTGAAAATGGAGCGAATTTAGAAGTCTAAACACAGGAAAAACCTATGTTTAGTAGTTATTATTTGTCTTTAAGAGAAACCATTTTACGGCGTAAGTAAGCGATTTTTGATTGTAGTGGAAGGTCTTTTGGACAGCTGTCTTCACAGCCTAGTAGTGACATACAGCCAAATACACCATCTTCATCACCAACAAGATCGTAGTAATCATCATCAGTACGTTCATCTCTAGGATCTAGTGAGTAGCGCGCTATTTTATTCATACCAACTGCGCCAACAAAGTTCTCGCGCATCACGATTGTTCCACAGCCAGCGACACAACATCCACACTCAACACAGCGGTCAAGTTCGTAGATTTCATCACTTAAATCTGGATCCATCTTCTCTTCAAGACGATCAATTGAGTGTTCAGCTTTCCCTTCTTCTTTATGAATCCACGTCTCTAAACGCTCATTCATTCCAGACATCCATTTACCAGTGTTGATGGAAAGATCACCGATAAGCTCAAATACTGGAAGTGGTGCCAAAGAGATCTCTGGATCCATTTTAGATGTGAGTGCACGACACGCTAAAGTTGGTTTACCATTAACCAACATACTACAAGAGCCACAGATTCCCGCACGACAAACAAAGTCGAATTTTAGAGAGTTGTCTTGGTGTTGACGGATATCATTAAGGGCGATAAAAAGTGTCATTCCTGGAGCTTCTTCGATCTCGTAAGTTTCCATACGTGGTTTATCATCTTTGATGTTTGGATCGTAACGTAGGATGGATACTTTTAACATTCTACCTTTTGTTTCACTCATGACTCTTCTCCTTCAAATTTTTCATACAGACGTTCATTTTTATCTTGGTAACGCTCCGGTAACATCTCTCTAAATGGCATCAACGCCTCTTGAATTTCAAAACGGTCTTTACCTTCAGCCTCTAAATCCTCACGGATTTTATCAACCTGTGCTTGACGCTTTTCAGATTCAGGATGGTGGATAGTCATATCTTTTCCATAACCACGAAAACCAGGAGGAAGTTCCATATCTGAGATATCGATATCTTCATAGGTCACTGTTGGAATGGTTTGATTATCATCAGGCCATGTTGTAATGGTACGTTTTAGATACTCTGCATCATTACGTTCTGGAAAATCTTCACGAGAGTGTGCTCCACGTGACTCTTTTCTATCCAATGCACCTTTAGCAGTACAAAGTGCGAGCTTTAACATTCTTTGTGTTCTATAAGCGTTAAAAAGCTCTGGACTTGCAGAAAGTGTTTTTGATTTAACCACGATATTACGTGAACGAATAAGCAACTGCTCGAGTTCATCAACGGCGTCTTGAAGGTCTTCCCCATTACGGAAAATACCAACCTTATCCATCATGATGTCTTCCATGCGCGCACGTAAAACATAGGCATCTTCAGCATCTGCTTTGTCTTTAAGTAAGAAGTCTAGTTTGTCTTGTTCTTTATCCATAAACTCTTTTACTAAAGAGGTGTGAATGTCAATATTACTCTCTTCACTTTCACAGTAATCAGCCACATATTCAGCCACCAACATTCCTGAAACAACAGTCTCTGCTACGGAGTTACCACCAAGACGGTTAAATCCGTGCATATCCCAACAAGCAGCCTCTCCACAAGAGAAAAGACCTTTCATAGTTTGAGATTCACCTCTAAAGTCGGTTCTGATACCACCCATAGAGTAGTGTTGTGTAGGACGAACTGGGATAGGCTCTTCAGCTGGATCAATTCCTAAAAAGCTCTCACAAATTTCTTTTACTTCACGTAGATTTTTCTCGATGTGATCGCGTCCAAGGATAGTGATATCTAACCAGAGGTGATCTCCATAACGAGACTTAACCCCTTTACCTTTTCTCATGTGCTCAACCATACGACGAGATACAACGTCACGTGATGCAAGCTCTTTCTTCTCAGGCTCATAATCTGGCATAAATCTGTATCCATCAACATCTGTTAAAAGACCACCATCACCACGACAACCTTCGGTTGTTAGAATACCAACAGGTACAATAGCTGTTGGGTGAAACTGAATAGCTTCCATATTTCCTAAAGTAGCTACCCCTGTTTCAAGTGCCATAGCTTGACCCATACCTTGACAGATAACAGCGTTTGTAGAGACTTTATAGATACGTCCAAAACCACCTGTAGCAATGATAGTTGATTTTGCGATGTACGCAACCAATTCACCTGTCATCAAGTTACGTGCTACTGCGCCATAACAGCGACCATTTTCATGAATAATTGCCATAGCTTCCATACGTTCACGTACTTCGATACCATCTTCATGGGCCTTGTTATCCATAGCAAAAAGCATTGAGTGACCTGTTCCATCAGAGGTATAACACGTTCTCCACTTCTTAGTTCCACCAAAGTCACGTGCATGAATCAGACCATGTGCATCTGTTTTTTCAGTAATGATTACTTTTTGTGCATTGATAACTACTTGATGATCACCCTCGCGAATACGGGTCCAAGGGACACCCCAGTTAGAGAGTTGACGAATGGCTTTAGGTGCGGTGTTTACAAATAAACGGGCAACTTTTTGATCTGCTCCCCAGTCACTACCTTTGATGGTATCTTCAAAGTGAACATCTTCATTATCGCCTTCACCTTTGATCGCATTACCGAGGCTGGCTTGCATACCCCCTTGGGCGGCTGCTGAGTGAGAACGCTTAGGCGGAACCAATGTCAAAAGGATACAGTCTTGACCTCTTTGTTTAACACCAGTTGCAGCGCGTAGACCCGCAAGCCCTCCGCCAACAACTAAAACATCTGTATAAGTAATTTTCATTAGTGTACTCCTTTTTCAATACTACTTTGTGGAATATAACGTGAACCAACCTTGTCTGCATCTATTTGAGCCAGACCGATTTTAATGTATGCTGCTAGTGATAAAAATCCTAAAGTTAAAAAGAAAAAGGTAATAAACCATTTATACATTTTAAGTTTTTTACGAGATTTTTTAGCATCTTTTCCTTCAAACCAGCCCCATTTTACTGCAAGACGGTACAAACCGATAGAACCATGAAATTCTACAGCTAGTAAAAGAAGAATATATACAGGCCACATCCACTCACTAACAATTCTGTCTGCTGATGCATAAGGACCAATGTCTGCTGGGTTTGTCATAATGATAAAAAGGTGAACAGATCCCAAGAAGAACATTACAAAGCCTGTCATAACTTGATAAAACCAAAGATTGGTGTCACCATGCTTCATCCGTTTCATATGTGCACGGTAAAGACGATACTCTTTCCATGACCCTGGAAACTTTCTAATGGCGATAGCGGCATGTGTAATAAAAATAGTAAAGATAAAGATAGCAGTAAGTGTGACTAATATAGGATAAGATTCCCCAAGTATAGGCTCACCTTCAAGTAGTTTAGTAACCTTGTACATCATCTCTTCGCCAAGAAGGATACTCGATACCAACATCATATGTGCCCACATAAAGAGCGCGAGGAAAAGACCTGTTGCACTTTGTGCGTAGTCTAGTCTTGCCGGTGTACGACTTTTTTTAACACCTTGTTCGATTTTAATCTCTTCGACTCTATTGAGATGAGTATCCATAATTTGCCCCTATTTAATAATATTCGCGATTATATATAAAGTATTGTTATAGCTGGATGAGAGATAACTAAAAAAGAAAACTTTCTTTCATCTTGTCTTCAATTGTTTCACTTTTGTAAGCATTTTGAGTAAATAACATAGAAGCAAGTACACCTTGCCCCAATAACATATCTGCACCATCTTTGTTGGGTTTATTATATTTATTACAAAGTTGAAGAAATGGAGTCACTTTTCCATAGATGGCATCAGCACAGTAGGTTGATTTTTCTATCAAGGGTTCAAGTAAGTTTAGTGGAGCAGGGTAGTTCTCATCACTGAGTCCTGCACTGGTGGTATTTAGTATCAAGTCAAAAGCTTTATTTGGGATAGTTTTATGTGTAAACGTAGTAAAGCCATCATCTTGATACTCTTTAAGACGTCCTTCGCTTCTATTAACGATACTGACATCTAGGCCTTCTTCTCGTAACTTTGTACTTAGTGCCTTAGCCGTTCCACCAGCGCCTAAAACTAAAACAGTTTTAATACCTTTAAACTCTTTGATGGAGTAGATAAAACCATCGGCGTCTGTGTTGTATCCAATGAGTTTTCCATTTTCATTTATGATGGTGTTGACAACGCCCACCTTATTGGCAAAACCACGGATTTCATCACAGGCATTAAATGCTGCTTCTTTGTGAGGGACAGTGACATTAACACCACTAAGTTTAAGATTTAAAAATGTTTTTTTTAGTTTTGAACCATCTTCTAGTTTTATACGTGTATAGGTGCCTTTATATCCGAGTGCTTTGAATACACTATTGTGCATTAGGGGAGATCTTGAGTGTGATACGGGATTTCCAAAGATAGCAAAAAGTTTCATATAATTCTCTATTTTTTGTGCTGATTATATCACATTTGCTATTTTATCAATCTTTTTAGTGATTACTTTAGTTGGATGTAAGCTTAAAAATTGGATAATGACCATATATAATAAATAGTGATTTATAGACTTAAGGATAGAGTAATGAATTTAAAAAGTATCAAAGTTAGGTTAATCCTTCTAATCGTAACTGCCATGGTTGTTTTAGGGATAGTTTTAAGTGCAACGATCATATCTCGTGCGGAAGCTACACTTCTCAAAGCAAGAATTGAACAACTAGATTCGATTAAAGAGAGTAAAAAAGAGCATATCCAAGATTATCTTTCACAAATTAAAGCACTCATGTTGACTAAGGCATTTGATCAACGCATTGTTGAGATGTTATGGGCTTTGGATGAAGGTTTTGAAGGACTTGAAGAGTTAGAACTTGATATAGATATGGTGAAATCTAAAGTACTTGAAAAATACAATACAGAGTATCTTAATAAAATCGACTTCTCACTTCCAGGGGTAGAGGCTAAAAAAGAGGCAAAACAGTATCTTCCAAAAAATATAAATGGTCTTATCGCCCAATACCTGTATATAGTAGAAAACCCTAATTCAAGTGAAAAACGTTATCTGTATGCAATGAATAAAAAACATACAGATGATTACTCAAAACAACATGTTGAGTATCATAATGGAATGATCGCACTGCTTGAACAGTTTGGCTTGTATGATATTTTTATTATTAATAATGCGGGTGATGTTCTCTATAGTGTTACAAAAGAGATGGATTATGGAACCAATCTTGAAGAGGGTGCGTATAAAAACTCTGGGTTGGCACGTACATTTAGAAATGCTAAGAAACTTCAAAAAGGTGAGGTTGCTTTTGAAGACTACTCATTTTATGAACCAAGTCTAAATAAAGCACAGTCTTTTCTGTCTACACCTCTTGTTTACGCTGGTGATAGTGAAGGGATTCTAGTTTTTCAACTGCCTAAAGACAAAATCAATGCAATAATGAATTTTAATTCTAAATATGAAGAGGCAGGTCTAGGAGAGAGTGGTCAAGCTTTTTTACTTGGATCAGATCATTATATGAAAACGGAGAGCCGTTTTAAAGAGTCAATTGATAACGAGATTGTTAGAAGAACTGGCTCAACGATTAATGTGGTTGAAATTAAAACAGAAATTGCAGACAGAGTTTTAGCAGGTGAAAATGGTTCGACAGTAGCGCGTGACTATAGAGGGCTTGATGTTATTGGCTCTTTTGTTCCAGTAGATGTCTTTGGCTCAAATTGGGGTGCTATAGTTATTATTGATAAAGAAGAAGCTTTTCAAGATCTTAATGATACTAAATTTATCATCTTCTTAATTGGTGCAGGATTGATTTTCTTTGGTATTTTAATTGCTATCTTTGCTATCCAACAACTGGTAATTACTAAACTTAAGACACTTCAAGATGCCAGTTATGATTTGGCCAAAGGTGAGGGTGATTTAACGCAAAGAATTATCGTACCACAAGGTGATGAGATCTCAGAAGTGAGTGAACATATGAATGACTTTATTGAAAAAGTAAGAGAAACTGTCTCTCAAGCAAAACAGTCCTCATCTGAAAACAGCACTATTGCCGAGGAGGTGTCAAAAACATCTCTGGTTATTGGTGCAAAAGTTGAAGAAGAGGCTCGCATCACTAAAGATGTAAGTCAAATAGGTGGAGCACTTCAAGGAACCTTAACGGCAGCGATTTCTCAAGCAGAATCAACTAAAGATGAGATAGATGTTGCTGGGGTTAGACTGAAAAGTGCCAGTGATAAAATTCAAAACCTTGTGTCGGATGTTAATTACCGATCAGAAGTAGAATCAGAACTGTCAGACAAACTCTCTGTTCTAAGTAATGAAGCGCAACAGGTTAAAGATGTATTAACAGTTATCAGTGATATTGCGGATCAAACAAATCTTCTCGCTCTTAATGCTGCTATCGAAGCGGCGCGTGCTGGTGAACATGGACGTGGATTTGCGGTTGTTGCTGACGAGGTTAGAAAACTGGCTGAGCGCACACAAAAATCTTTAACTGAGATTAATGCAACCATTAATGTTATTGTTCAGTCAATCATTGATGCCAGCGATCAGATTTCTAAAAATGCAAAGGCTATTGAAGAGTTGGCTGTGAGTGCACAAGATGTTGAAGATGAGATTACACAGAGTACTGATATTATGACTATTGCCGTTGTTAATGTTGGTGAAACAGTTTCTGGGTATGTTGAAAATGCAAAAACAGTTCAAGGTATGATTACGAAGGTAGATACTATTGATAAACTCTCTAATGAAAATGCACACAGTGTCGAAGAGATTTCCAAAGCATCTGAGCATTTATCTAAAATGACAGACAATCTAAAAAATATGTTAGATGAGTATAGAACATAAGTAAAAGTTTTAATACTAAACTTTTACTACACACTAAAATCGTATACTTCATCATAACAAATATAAAGGTTTATGATGAAAACGATGACTACTCTTTTAACGATATCCCTCACCGCCCTTTTAACAACTGCTTGTAACAACTCCGACTCTACATCTATTGAGAGTGGAGATAGTGCACGTGCGTCAATAGATCTCTCCACATATACGATGCAAGAGCCAACAGAAACACAAAAGTATGCACTGGCATATATGTGGAATGAAGAGCGTTTGGCACATGATATTTATCTAAATTTATATGCACTTTATCCTCAAAACCAATTTAAAAATATTGCTAATAATAGTGAAACAAAACATATTGAATTGGTTCAGAACTTGGTTGAGTATTATGATCTGAATATTACAAATCTGGTAGATTATAAAGAGCATTATTCGGTAACAGAACTGGAAGCAATGCCATCTGGTGTTTATGCGATAGCACCCTTACAAGACTTGTATGACACTTTGTATGCAGAGGGCAGTGTTTCAGCGCAAGCAGCACTTCAGGTGGGTTGTAAGGTAGAGGTGACCGATATTGACGACTTAAGAGAAGATATTATTAGTTCAGCAGGCAACCAAGCGATGCTGGATACTTTTAATATTCTTTTAGATGGGAGTTATAAACACTACTGGGCATTTGATAAGGGACTTAAAAATAATGGGGTTAGTGATGGTTGTTGTTCACTTGGAGATTATTTTTGTAAAGACTCAAATGATTATCCACAATAAATTATTTTAACTTCAATGTAAAGGCTTGTGGTTCACCTAATTGTTTACCATTGACTTGAAGTTGAAGAAATTGTTCCCCTTCATAATAGGCTCTGGTTGTGGCTTTTTTGAGCGGGTGTTTTTTATTTAAGACTAACTTTTTATCTACATCAATTTTTTTAATGCTCAATTTAAAAACCTTGGGTCTATTTTGTCCATTGGCTTTTTTGAAGTAGAGTAAGTAATCGATAACAACCTTCTCTTCAGTTTTATTACTGAACTCTATGGCGCATTCAAATTCTAAAGAGCCTCCTAAAATAATATCTTTATTTTTAATCTTTAACTTGACATGATTAATAGCTATATCAGGATTGAAGCCCAAAAGTTTTAAGGTAGGAATATGTCCCTCTTTTAATAATGAACGAGTTGCATGGGCAATAATCCAATCAATATCTTTTAT
>JADGDM010000013.1 GCA_016744905.1 Sulfurimonadaceae bacterium
GGTTAGATAGTTTACATAAATATGATCAAAAACTCTATCAAGCTCTTTTGAATAATCTACTTTTAACAAAGAATAATGAAGAAAGTATTTTAAAAGAGCAACTTATTTTCACATTGATCATCATCTTATTTTTACTACTTTTCAACCGCTTTTTGGGCTTAAGCATGCTTAAGTCAATTATTTTACTTAAAGAGGGAACACATAATTTCTTTAGCTATCTTCATCATAACTCAGAAACTGCGACACAAATCAAGGTCAACTCTAATGATGAGTTTTCAGATATGTCTGATGAGATTAACTCTGCAATGACAAAGTTACAAGAGCAATTTGAAAGTGACCGTGAATTTATTATGGAGATCACACATATTGCTGACCTTATGAGTGAAGGTGATTTTAGTGAAAAGATCTATTTTGATGCCAACAATCCGAACCTTATTAAGTTAAAAGAAGTTTTTAACAATCTACTTACAATTATTCAGCAAAAGATCGATGCGCAATCTGATGAGATGCAGATGATTAATAATTCTCTTGAAACACAGGTTTACCAACAAACACTCACCTTAGAAGAAAACTTAAAAGAGCTAAGTGCTTTTCAACTCGCTATCAATGAGAGTTTGATGTTTATGAAAGTAGATATTGATAATGGTATATTAGATATTAATGACGCCATGCTACAAACATTTTTATATCCTAAAGAGCAGATGTTAGGAAAAATGCCAAATGACTTTTTATCAGCTGATTATATAGACGATACAAGAGAACAAGTCCTTAATGTTGTTCGAAATAAAGAGATTTACAACGGAGTAATTGGATGGAAGGATAGTCAAGGAAATGAATTTTTTACTGATTCACATATTATTCCAATTTTGAAACGCAGTGGTGAAGTTGATTATCTTTTATCTCTATTTCATGACATTACCCCCATCATTCATTCAAGAGATAAAGCAATTCTAGCGGAGAAATCAAAAGATGAATTTTTATCTAATATGTCTCATGAGATTCGTACACCACTAAATGCCATTTTAGGTTTTGTTGGAATATTACAAAAACGTGCTTTAGATGATAAGTCTTTACATTATCTTGATATTATTAACAGTAGTTCAAATTCTCTCTTAGGCATTATCAACGATATACTGGACTTTTCTAAAATTCAAAGTGGCAAATTCATGATTGAAAAACGTCTTTTTAGTCCGATACAAATTATTAGTAATGCCATTTTACTTTTTGCTTCCAAAGCCTATGAGAAAGACATTCATCTCTTAAGTTATATTGACCCAAATATGCCTGCAGGACTTATTGGTGACGAAGTAAGAATTAAACAAGTCCTTTCCAACTTACTGTCTAACGCCTTGAAGTTTTCACCAGAGGGTTCCAGTATCCGACTCCGCGCTGTCTACAAAAACTCAGAGTTACATATTGATGTAAAAGATGAGGGTATTGGTATCGCTTTAGAAAACCAAGAGAAGGTATTTAAGGCTTTTGAACAAGCAGATGGTTCAACAACAAGAGAGTTTGGAGGTACCGGTCTGGGGCTTTCCATCTCCGCTCATTTGGTAGAACTTATGAATGGTCACATCTCTTTAAAAAGTACACTAGGGGAAGGATCAACCTTCTCTTTTGCTCTAAATTTACCAGTTTCTCATGAATTAAGTGCCCAAGAAACCCATATCGAAAAGATTAAAAAACTCTCGATTGCCTTACTAAAAGATGAAAACAATGCAGCCATGACAGATCTTTTAGAGAAGTACTTTAAAGATTATGGTGTCGAGAACTTTACTATCTATACCCATCTACAAGATGTTCAAGCTGATCTACTCATCTTTGTTTCTAGCCCCTATATAAATGATAAAATTCAAGCACTCAATATTCCATCCATCGCTTTACATAAGCAACCTTCTCATATTTTTGATCACAATACACACATTTATAATCTCAATGCCCCTTTTGTACCACGCTTGGTTCTGGAATCACTTGATGATGCAACCATTGAACGTTTACGTATTGATGAAGAGGTAGAAGTGGTAGAGGAACTTCTATTTGATGCACGCGTCTTAGTCGCCGAGGACAATAAAACCAATCAGATGCTCATCACCTTACTACTTGAAGATTATGGAATTGATTATAAAGTCGCTGATGATGGAGATATTGCTGTTGAAATATTCAAAAAAGACAGTGAATTTGACCTCATATTAATGGATGAAAATATGCCAAATCTCAATGGAATTGCTGCTATGAGTATCATTAAATCATACATCAAAGAAAATGCCTTAAAAGAGACGCCTATCGTTGCGTTAACTGCCAATGCTATGCAAGGGGACAGAGAACGATTTTTAGATGAGGGGATGGATGACTTTATGACAAAACCTATTGAAACAACAGAGCTTGAACGTATCTTTTTAAAGTTTCTCAAACCAGCGCACGGAAAAACTAAGTGATTGAAATTTCTATGATGCTTGCTTTTATATTGGCCTTGGGTCTCTCATTTTGGAAACTCTATATGTTTATGCCCAACAAGCCATTAGCCGATGATGATACAACAAAAGAGTCTATCGAAGAGCTGACACATCTTTTATACAAAAATATGTCGGTAATTGAAGTGCCTTTATTAGATAATAAATCTCTATACGAATCGATAATAAGTGACAATAATTTTGATAAAAAGCATTTTTGGAGATTTAATGAAAACCGACTCCATCAACTGCTTGAACAACAATATTTAAAATATAATATTACTGATACCAGTGACGAATTTTCAAATCCCCATCCACGTATTCATCAACTAAAATCTTTATCACTTCATCATCAGAAATAGAGATCATCAATGTTTTGCTCTCTAACTCAATCTTAATCATTTTTGGACTATTAATAATTATCTCGTATTCATTATGAGAAATTTTTTCAAATATTTTAGAAAGAATATGCTCAGATAGAGGCAATGAGAGGTTACTCATATCAATATCATCAATCATAAACTGGTATAAAAGACGTTTTTGAAGAACCAATGATGAAAAGTATGAAGCTGTTTCGCGTGCGGAGAGAGATTGAACCAATTTCTTTTGCAAAAAGCCTAGAGGGTTAATGTTATCTACTTCTGCGCATGAAAGACCAACCATAGCAACAAACATCTCATCTTCTTTCCCGCCATAATATTTTTTCAAACCCTCTTTACAGACCTTTTTATAGTTTTTCTTTCCAAAGTCATACACCAGATCTTTAGCCATAAGCGAATCCATAGAGACGAATAAAATTAACAGTAATAAAATCATATATTTGAATTTTTTTATAATATTTCCCTATATTTAATCGCGCAATAATAACATAAATTTTAAAAGGAGTAAAAATTGTGCTATTATTTTAAGATTAAAATGATGGGATAGAATTTGAATAATAGCTCTACCAAGCCAATAAAAACAGACATTGTTCTCGTTGATATTATAAATTTTTCCAAACTCACAACCCCTCAACAAGCTGAAATCATCACTTTTCTAACAAAAAGTTATTCCAAGATGATTAAGACTATGTTAAGTAATTCCAATCTTGCGGCCAATAAACTCATCTTAGGAAATGTCAGTACTGGCGATGGATTTTATACCATATTAAATCCCCGTCTTAAAGGATTTGGTGCAATATTAGGTCTTAGTTTTAACCATTTTTCTGAACTAATTGCTAAAAAATACCCCTATTTTGAAGGAATCAGGATTGCCGTTCATTACGGAGAGATTCTAGGATTTAAAGATATTTTAGCTCAAGACAACTACATTGGGAAAGGTCTCAATGACTGTGCGCGCTATCTTGAGCTTAAAGAGTTTTCTATCTCTACTGTTATTATTTCAAAAGAGGCTTATCAGCAATTTGAACGATTTTTGATTCGCTATAAACATTATGATGCACTACTACTTAAACATGAGCTAAAACGTTCACAGACCTACTCTTTCTTTGATAAACATGAAAACAAAAGAGAAGGTGTTATGATCTGGCTTAGAAAGGGTGGAATTATTAATCCGCCTGATATGAATTTCAACTCACTATTACACTAAAGGATAACCATTGCGCTTTACTATAGAAGATTATTCACAACAATTTAAAATGTCAAAAGAGATGATACACACCAAAATTAGAGAAAAAAAACTTAATTATATTATTGAAAATGCAATCACCTATATCATCGTGGCGCGCAGTAAATTAAGTTCTGAAAAGCGCCAAGATATACATGAAGAAAAAGTCGCTAAAAAAAATCGAGAAAAAATAATAACCGATATAGAGAAACCTAAAACTACTGTAGCTACTATTATTGCCCTTTATCAAAGAGAGAATGCACAACTCAAAATTAAGATACAAAACCTGGAACAAAAAGTTGATTCACTCATAGATGACAAAGAACAGATGCTTCGTCAAGAGAGAGATAGAATTGAAAGTGTCTACCAAGATAAAGATGCTCAACTCAAATCTATCCTAGAACTTGTCAATACAAAATTACTTTTAGAAGCACAGCATAGAGATGAACCCTTACTTGAAAATGACTATCATGAAGCAGAACTGGACTCTAAATCGGAACCTGAACCTGAAGAAGAATATAGAGAGATAAACAATACACAACTCGTTGAGCTTAAACATTATCTTAAGACACTTGACTTAAAATCAAGCCTACGTAAAAAGATTCGTCATAGATTTCAAGATGCCTTTGGTCATGATGTACGTGTTATTCAACAAAATGGACTCTTTTATCTTGATTTTACAAAATATGACTACTCTGATCTTTTAAACTACTAAATAATACAAGCCCTCTTCATTTATCATTTTACTCTCTTTATTTTGTGAGACACCGTCTCACAAATACAAATTACACAGACTATACTTTTACTAATTGTCATATAATATTTATACGAATAACCGTATATTAACTACAATATAAATATCAATTAACCATATAAACACAATATTTTATTCGCTAATACCAATTTAAAGCACTAATTACTACATATTAATATAGTAAATACGAATATATTATTAGTTATAACGTATAATATTAAGATAGACTCTGTATAATTGCAATATGAATTCTTCAGATCTATTTAATCTACTTCACAATGCTGTCGAAGCACAAAATTTTGGTAAAAAAATCTCACAAAAAGAGATGGCCTTAACATTAGGTCTCTCTATGAGAACTTATCAAGACTGGAAGCTTGGCAATGCAAAACCACAAGCTTCTGTTGCTGTTATGCAACTGCTTAATATGCTTGATGATGAAGACATAATTAGAGTTGTAAGAAAAATCAATCGATTAGGATCATCCTCATGAATTCACTCACAGAACAAGAGAGATTAGGATTAGACGACGTCTTTATGTCAATATCTGCTAACCATAATAGTAACCGTCCGTTTGAACAAATAAAAGTATTTTTTACAAAAATTGATTTTAAAAAACATATGAAAAAGCCCAAAAATGCGTTACTTAGTATCAAAAAAGGCTTCAAAAAGAGTAAAAATCAACACTTCTGGCATAAAAATACAAAATAGAAGAAAAGATTAAGCTTTAGTGCTATAAAGTATGCGTAGATGAATAGTTAAAGACGTCTGTATGGATGTTTAGAGCCACTCACATCACAAATACATAACAAAAAAAGGGATTTAAATGAACAAAGCACAATTTGTTGAATTGGTACAAAAAAACGGAGATTACAAAACTAAAGTTGAAGCTGAATTAGCTATCAAAGCATTTACTGAAGCAGTTGCAGAAGCACTTGTTGCAAAAGAAGATGTATCTTTAGTAGGTTTTGGATCATTTAATGCTGCTCTTCAAAAAGGTAAAAGTGGTAAAGTTCCAGGAACAGATAAAACTTATACAACTCAAGATAAAATGGTTCCTAAGTTCAAAGCCGGTAAAGGTCTTAAAGACCGTGTTGCTGCTGGTAAATAATTAGACTTTTTTATACTTTTGCCGCTTATTAGCGGCAAATCCTCTTCTACTTTCGCTATAATCATTATACTTTTCAAAATCAGACTTAAAGGTATAATAGATGGATCTTCCATTTTTTTCACTCTTTCAAAAGAAAACAGTTACACTTTCTGCCCTCGAGTCACAACTGATAAATAATCTTAAAAGTTATGCCACAAATACACAGACAACTTTTTTAAATGAAGTAAGCCTCTTTCATCAAAAAGATCATCTACGTATCCCAGCGCTGCTCTTTGATAAAGAGAGAGGTCTTTATATTTTTGAGAAAAAAAGTTGGAACTTTCAAGAACTTAAAAATGCCAAAGTAGAAAGTAATAAACAAAATCCTAAAAAAGAGTCCTCTTTAAAAATAGAAGAGAGTGATGACTTTGTAACTATGAAGTTTAATGATATATTACATAATGATGGATGTCAATCAACACATATTTTACTTTTAGAACACCTAAGTAAAAATGACTATGAAAATCTAGACCCTTCATTCGCTGCCCTCATTCCAGAAAACAGAGTTTTATTTAGTGATGAAAATGACGAAACGATTGCCCTAAAATTGTCTGAGGCCTTAGATATAAGTGAAGAGATACTTGATGAAAAAGAGATGATCTCAACACTTATCTCTCATGAAGTTATTATTGATGATGAGACAAAAGAGATCTCTCTACCAACGCTAGAACAAAGAGAGTTCATTGAAACCCCTCTTCAAAACAATTCACTTTTAATTGCCCCATATGGATCGGGAAAAAGTACTACACTCTTACTCAAAGCGCTTTATCATATCTTACTTGACAGAGAAGAGAAAATTATTATTATACAAAATAGCCAATACGGAGTAGACAAACTAAAATCTCAACTCCTTGATATCATAGAGTTTGGATTAATTGATATAGACTTTGAACGTTTAGAAATCATCACAGATCAACAGTTAATGCAAAAACACTATATGAAGCTTTATAAAAAGCCCTATAAAATGGGTCATCTACCAACAGATAAAATGCTTTCCAAAAGTTATAAAGCTGCTCCTTTAATCTTCTGTGATGATGCAGAACTCCATTCTCAGGATTTTTTACAATATCTTAAACATATTCAAAAAAATGAACTTTTATTATTAAGTACTGCACTTAATGAGTCTATGAACTACACAACATATCATTTAGAAAAGAGTTTTCGTTGTAGTAAAGATCTACTAAATCTTCTTAAAAACTATTATAACTACACTTTTGAAGAACAATTTCAAGCAACACCCTATGCTGAAGATATTCAAATTACACAAGGAAATGAAATCATCTTAACGCTCTTAAGTGCAAAAAGAGTTCTAAAAGAGAGTAAACAAAAAGACCTTCTTATAGTTATGCCTGATGAAAAAAGTGTAGAAATTATTCAAGAAGAGCTTAATGAGTACCTAGGTAATATCGCTTCCTCAATCGATATGCAAGAGAGTTCTCTTTACCAAAATTTTACCGGCGTTATTGTGACACAGATTTCTAAACTCTCTTCTATACAAAGAGACCATGTTATCGTCTCAGGCGTCGATAATGAGATGCTGATGTATGAACTCTCTTATGCCATATCAAGAGGAAAAAAGAGTACCCATATCATCTTGACTCAAGAGTGTGATAAAGAGAACTTTTTTAATAAAACAAAGAGAGAGCATGATGCCAAAAATTGAAAAAACAGACTTACAATGGAGAGAGCAACTCTCACCAGAGTCGTACAACGTAGCGCGCCAACATGGAACAGAAGCAGCATTTAGTGGAGCATACTATGACTATAAAGGTGATGGTGTTTATAAATGTATCTGTTGTGATACCGTACTTTTTGATTCAAATAGTAAATTTGACTCAGGCACTGGCTGGCCAAGTTATTTTGAAGAGATCGAAGAAGGACGTATAAAAGAAGTTCGTGATGAGGCTTATGGAATGGTGCGTGTAGAAGTATTATGTGCTGCGTGTGATGCACACCTAGGACATGTATTTCCAGATGGTCCAGAACCAACAGGACAAAGATACTGTATCAATTCAGTCTGCTTGGACTTTGAAGAGCGATAACAATTTCTAAGAGCACTTGCTCTTAGAAACCGTACGTGTACGTTACCCCAAACATATTAGAATATGAGCCACCATAATATGCCAATCCTACAGAACCTATTTTCTCATCAATTTTATAATCAAATGATGCACCATATACTAGGTTGATGTCACTACTACTTTGATCATATGAATTCCAATAAACACTATTGGGACCTGAATACTCCCAGCTATAGATACTGTATGCTAAACCTGCTTTTACTTTTGCAGACATATGAGAATCAATTGCATATTTATACGTTGCTAAAGCATTTAAATTAGTCACTTGATAGCTGTAATAATATATCTCTTCACCTGTATCATAGTTCAAGCCAAGTTCAACACCTAAAGAGCCAGGTCCTAAGTCACCAGTAACTGAACTTAAATCTCTGTGATAATTCACGCCCAGTGCTAAGCCATAAGTCGCTGTTCCAAACATAACACCAATCTCATTAACTTTATTGTTTGAAGTTGCTGCAGGAGCACTCTCTTCATAAGTAGATTCATTTCCAGACTCTTCTTCTGCATACTTCATATTAGCCGCATTTAAGCCTGTTGTTAATAATGCTAAGGCAGCTATTGATGATACGATTTTTTTCATTTCTATTCCTTACTTTAAATATAAGTCATTGTAACATTAAACCATTGCAAAACCATTGCAATTGTGTTCTCAAACTGCTATTTACTAAATATTACCTATAATGACGGGAATTTAAAACAGGAGCATTAATATGCGTTATCTACTTATCTTAGTAACAAGTCTATTTTTCATCGGTTCATTCACTGCTTGTGAAAGTAATGAATCTAATACCGTCGAATCCCATCAAAGTACAAAACAAAGTACTTCTAATGAACACTCAAAATTAGCCGCGATGCTGGGTAAAAAAAGTTCGACTTCAAATCCTATTGCTATACTTGAGACAACACAAGGTACTATTGAAATTGAGCTTTTTCCAAATGTTGCACCTAAAACAGTGGAAAATTTCACTACACATATTAAAAATGGATACTACAATGGTTTAACATTTCACCGTATTATCAAAAATTTCATGATTCAAGGTGGAGATCCAGATGGTACTGGTCGTGGTGGAAAATCTATCTGGGGTAAATCTTTTGAAGATGAATTTAAAGGGGGCGTTGTATTTGATAAACCAGGCATCTTAGCAATGGCCAATGCTGGTCCAAACACCAATGGAAGTCAGTTTTTTATCACCACTGTACCCACGCCACATCTAAACGGTCATCACACCATCTTTGGTAAAGTAATCAATGGAATGTCTGTCTTAAGAGCTTTAGAAAATGTTCCAACAAATAGAAGTGTTCCAGTAGAGAAACAGCTTATTATCAAAGCAAGCTTGCGTTGATAAATACAGGTCTTCAAAATAAGTATGCGTTGTATTTAGAATAACGCATACTAAAGAAGTTATTGATGGCTTAGAAAAACCATTGAGATACTAAACGTACTCTCTCAACACCCTTATTTCCGGTATCAACACCATATGAATCTTTTTGATAATACATACCAACTTTGGTTGTATTTCCACGTAAATACCAATTGATTCCAGCGATGGCTGATTTAACTTGGTAATCTTTTGTCTCTGAATCAAATCTTTCCCAAGACTCATATCTAGCAAATGGTGCGATATATCCTAAGTCAACAAATACATACTCACCTGTCACATAGTAACCAGTAGAGCTACCCGTAGTCACGTCAGTCGTTGCTTTCCAATCTTCCACAACCCCAGCAAAATCAAAATACTCTGCTTGTAAGAAAAGACCATTGTAATGCGCTGAAATTTCATAATTTTGCAACTCTCTGCTCAAATCGAATGAACCTCCAGCTGATGTGGAGCCTTTAAGCTTAGGAATTATCCAATAAGAAGCACCAACACTAAAGTGTTTACCCTTACCAAAATATGTCTCTGTTCTTTTAGTCTCTTCCCAACCATCAAATGGAGAAACTCTCACTTTTCCACCTACAAAGTAGCTCTGTTCTGTCAAAGTAACCGTAGAAGCTTTTCCACCAGATGCATCAATAATCTTATCAGGACTTGAAGAGTCA
This sequence comes from Sulfurimonadaceae bacterium, assembly GCA_016744905.1. Lineage (GTDB taxonomy): Bacteria > Campylobacterota > Campylobacteria > Campylobacterales > Sulfurimonadaceae > BB10. The sequence goes on from JADGDM010000013.1 coordinate 10,079, forward strand.
CCTGCAGCAATTTGATAGTGAATTTTCTTTTTCCAATCTCCATAAACCTGAGCATTGGTACCACGACGGTTAAACGATATATATTGCGCAGCTGCGTCGGCTACATACGGTCTATCATAAGCGATAACGCGTGCTGACTTTACCGTTTCTGTACGAGAAACATCGATCTTAGCGCGGTACAGTTTGTAGTTTATTAAAGAAGTTCCATGTGGTTTTTTGATTTTAACATAAGCATCACCAACATTAAAATTACCCTCAGTATTTTGGATTCCGTAGTTTGATTTATCATTACGAACATCCATAACAAAAGAGGCGTGTTTACCAAAACCAGCAGCTACCTCAAAACGTACACGTCTAAGATATGCATCGGTAAGATCAGTATTTTCTTTTGCACCACGATAGTCAATTTGTTCATTTTCAAAAGTACCTTGAATACGGACACCCGCTTTTAACCACATATCGGGTGCATCATCAGGTACAAACTTCATATTAATATGTGTCTGTTTACCTAAGATAAAGTCAGGTGACTTTTGATCGATAATTGTAATTTCATTTGCAGAAGCTGCCATAGTTGCCATTACTAAAGATGTAAATGCACTAAATAGGACTTTTTTCATTGAACTCTCCCAAGTTTTTAAGTGACACAATTGTAGAACACTTTGATTACAGTAAGGTTACATAGATGTTACGTCTGAACTAAAAAATAGAGCCTATATATGTAAGACTATTCATACAACAATGTTCGTAACCTTGTTGTAATCTAATTAGAGGATAATTCGCCAACTTAAATCAAGAAGGTCACGAATGTTTTCTACAAAAGAGAATTTAATTGCATTTTATGCAATGCTTATTTCAACGGTTGTTTTCCTATTTTGGGGATTTGACTATATCAATAATAACTACACCATCTTTGTTCTTGCAACAGCCTTTGGTCTATTTATGGCCTTTAATATTGGTGGTAATGATGTAGCCAACTCATTTGGAACCAGTGTTGGTGCTAAAACTTTAACCATTAAACAAGCACTAATTATTGCAGCTGTTTTTGAAATCTCTGGAGCCATGATTGCCGGTGGAGAAGTAACCAAAACAATTCGTAAAGGGATTGTAAACCTAGAAGGTATGATTTTCGATCCTATGCTTTTTGTATTTGTAATGATGGGCGCGCTACTGGCTGCGGGAACATGGTTACTCATCGCAACAAAACGCGGTCTACCTGTCTCAACAACCCACTCTATTGTTGGTGGTATCGTTGGAGCTTCTTTAACATTAGGCGCCGTTGTTTCAACAGAAGGTCAAAGTGCAATGGATATGGTGCAATGGAGTAAAATTTCTATGATAGCTGCTTCATGGGTTCTTTCTCCTTTACTAGGTGGTCTTCTATCTTATGCTATATACTGGTATTTAAAGAAAAATATACTTGATTATAATGATGTTGCAGAAGCAAAAATCGAAGCTGCAAAATTAAAAATTGCAGATCTTAAGACACAACTTCAAGTAGAAAACCTTGATGAAGACACTTCAATAAGATTAAAAAATGAACTGCATGAACAACAAGATGTGACTAAGAAATCAAATGCATTTCGCGCTATTCGTAAACATGTACCCATTGCGACTGCCTTCGCTGCAGCGATTATTACAGGTATGATGCTGTTTAAAGGTCTTAAAAAACTACACTTTGATCTAAGCACTATGGATGTTGTATTTATTCTAGCTGCCTTTACTGCATTGGCTTATGGTTTCTCTTACGCTATTGTAAAAGTAATGCGAAAAGACACCCCTAAAAAAGCAACAATTCGTGTGTTTTCAATGCTTCAAATCTTCACTGCCTCTGCATTTGCATTCTCTCATGGTGCCAATGATATTGCCAATGCAATCGGGCCATTTGCTGCCATCATTGATGTCCTAGCAACGGGTGAGATCAACTCTAAAGCACCAGTACCCGCTATCGCAATGCTTACCTTTGGTATTGCGCTTATCGTAGGTCTATGGTTCATCGGTAAAGAAGTTATCGCTACCGTTGGTGGACGTTTGGCAGAGATCTTTCCAGTAACTGGTTTCGCAGCAGAGTTGGGTGCCAGCGCCGTTATCTTAGGTGCTACAAAACTGGGCATCCCAGTCTCATCAACACACATCTTAATTGGTGCAGTAATCGGGATTGGTGTACTTAATAAAGATGCAAACTGGAGTCTAATGAAACCAATCGCAATGGCATGGGTAATTACTCTACCAGCCGCAGGATTGATGGCTTCTGCATTCTTTTTAATTCTAAAAGTATCTTTTGGATATTAAACGAAGAAGGGGAAATTTCCCTTTTTTAAGAGACTAAGCGCGTAAGGCTTTAAAAACTTTTAGAGCTTGCACGTGTTCTTTCACATCATGCACTCTTAAAATAGACGCTCCATTTTCTAAAGCTTGATGATGTAAAATCAAACTCCCACTTAAACGTTCACTGACTGCTGAAGGTGAAATCATATCGATAAGTGACTTCCGACTGGCACCCACTAACTGTTCACACCCTAAGTATGAGAAATGCTCTAAGTTATTAATTAAAGAGAGATTATGTTCCAGTGTTTTACCAAAACCAATCCCAACATCTAAAATAATATCTTTGACACCATAGCGCGCTGCCTTCTCTAAACGTTCTTCAAAAAATAGACCCACATCTTGTAAGAGATTATCATATTTTGGAGTATCTTGCATCATAGCAGGAGTCCCTTGCATATGCATAATTACAGCGCTTGCTCCGTTTTGAGCTGTAATTTCACACAGTTCATCATTGGCTAAACCCGTAATATCATTGGTCATTGAAAATCCATGTTCAAGTGCGTACGCTACTACTTTTGGGGCATAAGAATCTATACTAAAACGTACTCTCTCATACAGCTTTTCACTCTTGACTAAATCAATAATCTCACGAACTCTTTCTAACTCTTCATTTTCATGCACTGGTGCGCTACCTGGGCGAGAAGAGACACCACCGATATCAATAATATCAGCACCCTCTTCTATCATAGCATCTAGCCGACTCAGCGCACTGGTAGTATCAAAACGACTTTGTGCATAAAAGCTGTCATCATTGGCATTTAAAATACCCATGATTTTGGCCTTAGGTGTTTCACCTATAGTCATGTACAATTTAAGCTTGTGCGCTACCTCTTTAAGCCCAAAAGGTTGCGCCAACTCTTTACGACTTAAAACTTCCATCTGCTTACTCGTCCCAATTAAAAGCACATCGACATAAGGATCTTGTGCGATGATAGTACCACGTGGAACGGCTAAATCAGCCCCTATAGAGAGGGCATCTTGTTTTAAGATATTTGCAGCACCAACATGCAGTTGCTTAATTAAAAAGAGATGGGATTGAGCTTTAGAGGCAAGAATTTTTTTACCGCCACTGTCTACTTTTAAAGTCGAGAGTAACGCTTTAATATTGGTTTGCGAATTAAGTTTTTCAACGTGCATTTTGAGGACTTGGTAAAAATTTCATTAAAACATTCACAATCACAACCTTCGCATTTGCATTTAAATCCAGCAACTTATATGCTTGTTCAAACGATTCAAGTTGTGCACCATTAAGTGTCATTTTTTCGATAATAGTGGCTTGAAAAAAAAGATCTTCAATAATCGCTTTTGCCTCATGCTTTTTAGTATAATCATGTCCCTTTGAGAACTCAAAAAGCTGAGCCAAGTCCATACGAGACATCGATATATCAAGCGTATTATGCGTACGTTTTTGATTTAGGCTGACCACACGTAAACGCGAAAGTATTGTAGGAAGTAAAACAGATTTGTTAGGTACGATTAGAATAAATTCTATATTTTTTGGTGGTTCTTCTAAAACTTTAAGAAGAGAGTTTTGTGAGACAGGATTAATACTCTTACCTGCGATAATAATATACTTTGTTGCACTCTCACTAATGTACGCCTCCGCCACTGCTGCTTTAGCATGTTCTATTTTGATATCATCTTCAATAAAACCAACTACTCGAAAAGGGTGTAACTCCTCTTTAAGTTCACTAAAACGCTCTTCATAATTTTCACAAACTATGATGTGACTACGGACATAATCACTCATCAATATCAACTTCTCCAAAAAGTGCTGCACTCAGTGAAGTATTAAAGAGTTCAAAAAGTTGAAGCAGTTGAATATCCAGTTTTTTATCATAAGACTTCAATGTCAGTGCATTGATAAACACTTCATCCATAATCCAAAGATATGATTCATCATTACGCTTTGCGATATCAGCGCGCTTATCATCACCACGTCCGACATACCAGAAGATATAATCGCCCTTATAGGTAATATCAAGCATATCATCAATCACATCAATCATCTCACCACCACTCACGCTATCAAAGCTTGGGTAGAGACTGTCCAATGAGACAATAGGAATAATAGGACGTTCATTAGAGGTTTTATTCAGTGTAGTAAGAATATAGGTTTCAAACCATTTTCGCTCACTGTCTGTAATAAGGATAAGGGTTTTACTCTCTAAGATATGACGAAGTGCTTGAAGCGTTGCTGCACTCCACTCGAAGCGCGATTCTTCTATCCAGTTCATCATGGCACCACGAGCGCGTATCGTCTCTAGTGTCCATGAATCAAATGCAGGCATGTTTATTTTTCTAGCTCATAGATAGCATGAAGAGAACGTACTGCTAATTCAGCATATTTTTCATCAATAACCATAGAAACTTTAATCTCAGAAGTTGAGATCATATTGATATTAATACTTTCAACTGCCATTGTTTTAAAAGCTTTAGCAGCCACACCAGTGTGTGATTTCATTCCTACACCAACAATAGAAACCTTACAGATACCCTCATCATAAGAGACTTCTTTGATTTCATCATTATCAATGAATTTTTTCACTACATCTTTAGCATCAATCAATTCATTTGATGGAACCGTAAAATCTATTGAGGTGTTTCCCTCTTTAGACGACGTTTGGATAATCATATCTATGTTTACTTCAGCTTCTGAAAGTGCAGAGAAGATATCTGAAGCGATACCCGGGCGATCAATAACTCCACTCATTGAGATACGTGCTTGATTTCTATCCAGTGCGATTCCGCTTACTAGTGGTTTTTCCATGATATTTTCTTCCTTAGTGATTAATGTTCCTTCTGCATCTGAGAAGCTAGATCGGGTTACAAGATTTACATTGAGTTTTTTAGCCATCTCAACAGAGCGGTTTTGCAGAACCTTAGCACCTAAAGAAGCCAATTCTAACATCTCATCATAAGAGATCTCATTTAACTTTTTAGCATGTGGTTCGATACGTGGATCGGTAGTATAGATACCATCAACATCCGTATAGATTTCACAAAGTTCTGCGCCCAGCGCGCCAGCCAATGCAACAGCAGAGAGATCAGAACCTCCACGACCAAGCGTTGTAATTTTTCCACTTTCACTCACACCTTGAAAACCAGCGACCACAACAACTCTTCCTCGCTTTACTTCTGCATGAATATACTGAGGATCAATATTTTCAATACGTGCCTTAGTATGTACATCATCAGTTATAATACCAGCCGCACGTCCACTCATAGACAGTGCGTTGTGTCCCATCTCATTAAGTGCAATAGAGAGTAGTGAAGCAGTAACGCGCTCACCTGAACTTAAAAGCATATCTACTTCTGCACGCATTGGCGTTTTAGAAAAATGCTCTGCATAACCTACAAGCTTGTTCGTCTCACCACTCATCGCAGAGACAACTGCAACCACGTCATTACCTTCATTTAAGGTTTTAGATATACGATTTGCCACGTTTTGAATACGTTCTAAATCACCAACACTTGTTCCACCAAATTTTTGAACTATCAACATTTATAAAAGTCCCTCTTTCTCAAAATACTCTAAAACCTCTTGATACACACCTTGTTTAAAGTGTGCCAATCTTCCAAGAAGACCATCATAAGGTACAAATTCATGTTTATCAAACTCAGGATGCTCGGTATCAAGGTTAATCTCTGCATCTTCGTTTAATTTGACTAAAAAATAACGTTGTGTTTGACCCTTATAGGGTGTCATTTTTTTAGCTATTTTTTTCGGAAAATCATATGATATCCATTCTGGATATTCTGCCACAATTTTTACACTGTTTGTTCCGATCTCTTCTTCTAACTCACGAAGCAGTGCGACTTCTGGTGTTTCACCTGCATCAATACCCCCTTGAGGAAATTGCCAAATACCCTCAATATCAGAACGCTGTGCAATAAATACCTCTTTTTTATCTGGGTATGAAGATGAGACAATAACCGCTGCTACATTGGGTCTATAATCTGGTTTTTTACTCAATTTAAAAGCCTTAAATTTTCATCATTTATATTTTCGAAATTATAGTAAAAAACGGCTAAGACCTCACTTATTTTAAGTGTTCAGTCGTTATACTAAAATAAAAAGTTGGTCTTATGAAATTAAATGTACTTTGGGATAATTTTTTTACAACTGATTCTGAGCAGAGTGAAAATGAGTTTTTACGTGAAATTCCACTTTTTGATAGCCTCAAAAACTCTGAAATAGTTCGATTAGAACGTAATTTACACATACGTAAGTACAAAGAAAATGAGACTATTTTTGCAGAAGGTGAACCGGGTGCGGCTCTTTATATCATCAAAAAAGGTTTTGTAAACATCTATAAAATGAACGGCGACGATAAGATTCTTCTAGTACGTCTACTTCCAGGAAACTTTTTTGGAGAGCTGGCACTTTTTGATGAGTCACCGCGTAGTGCCACTGCCATCGCCACAAAAGAGAGTACACTTTACGCACTTAGTCAAGCTGATTTGGCTCAATTCTCAGAGAAAAATCCTGATATTGGTTTCAAAATCAGTATGCGTCTTGGGGGTATATTGTCCCAACGCCTAAGAATGGCAAATACACAGATAGAAGCGAAAAATAGCGATGTTTAAAAATCTCGGTATCAAAAGTTTTTATTATGGTGTTTTAGGCTTAGCACTTCTTATTTTATTTTATGGAATTCACTCTCTATTTTTACCGCTACTTATCGCATTTTTATTTGCTAATTTACTGCGTCCTGTTATACACTATTTTGAATCACGTGGTTTCTCTCAAATCACCGTTATCTCAGGAATTTATCTGATTTTTTTAACATTTGCTATCCTATTTTTTACCTTTATCATGCCTCAATTGATTCAAGAAGGCGCCATTCTTTCTAAAGAGTTACCACACTATCTCACCAACTTAAAAGCTTTTTTATCTGACTTTGAACTCACTCTACAAACCAAACTCTCTTTTGTAGAAATCCCTGATTTCACACAATTGGCTCAAGATTTTGTTGCCTCAAAAGCGACGCAGGCTACTGGATATATCTCTAGCTATGTTAGCAGTGTCCTTTCACTATTTACCTATGCACTCATCGTGCCTTTTATCGCTTTTTATATTTTAAAAGACATGCACTTGATGAGAAAAGAGCTGCTAACAATGGTGCCAAATCGTCACTTTGAAATGTTTGTGCTACTTTTTTATAAAATAGGTCAATCCATTCAACTCTATATCCGTGGTCAACTTATCGATGCATCATTTGTTGGAATAGCCACGGGTCTTGGTTTGGCACTCATTGGTTTTCCTTACGCACTGACCATTGGTCTCATTGCTGGTATTGGGAATCTCGTTCCTTACTTTGGTCCTATACTGGGTGCCATTCCTGCCATTATAATTATAATAGTAAGTCCTGATTGGGGAAGTCCTGAATCTATATTAATGGTTGTGGCTGTTTTTATGGCAGTTCAAGTAGTCGAAACTATTTTTGTCTATCCCACTGCCGTTGGTAATTCAGTCAACCTTCATCCTCTTTTAATTTTATTGTCTCTTTTAGTTGGTGGTGAATTTGCAGGAATACTGGGCATGATTATTATCATTCCTCTCATTGCTATTTTAAAAGTCACCCTAGAACTTTTACACAAATATCTTAAAGAGTATAGAGTCCTTACTTAAATGCTTTTATACATCCATATCCCATTTTGCGATTCCAAATGTTCATACTGTAGCTTTAACTCCTATGTTGATAAATTTCATCTAAAAAAAACGTATATGAAGGCACTGTATACTCAACTTGAACATGAACTAGCACGCTATGAAGTTCAGGGAAAAGTGATAGAATCTGTCTTTATTGGAGGGGGTACACCCTCCACTGTATCTGCTGAATTATACGCCCCTATATTTGAACTTATTACACCTTTTTTTAAAGATAATATCGAGGTAACATCTGAAGTAAACCCTAATAGTGGGACGATAGAGTGGATGCGTGGACTTTTTAATCTCGGTGTAAACAGACTCAGCTTTGGAGTCCAAAGCTTCAACAATGAGAAACTTAAAAAACTCGCACGCGCTCATAATTCTGATCAGGCAAAAAGTGCCATTACGAATGCTAAGAAAGTTGGTTTTAAGAATATTTCTCTTGACATCATTTATGCTACAGCCTTTGAATCTAAAGCACTATTAGAAGAAGATTTGAAAATCGCTTTTACACTGCCTATCAATCATCTCTCTGCCTATGCACTCACTATTGAAGCCAATACCGCTTTTGAACATACTCCAGAGGTCGCCTTAGAAAAGCTAGAGAGAACACAGTGGTTTTTGCAAGCCATCAAAGATCACGGTTTTGAGCAGTATGAAATCTCAAACTTTGGAACCTATAAATCAAAACATAACCTTGGTTATTGGGAGTACAAAGACTACATTGGCGCTGGTGCTGGTGCGGTTGGTTTTTTAAAAGACACCCGCTATTATCCACTCACTGATATAGAACAGTACATCAAAACACCACTGAGTATCAATGAAGAGACATTAAGTGCTGAAGAGATATTGAGTGAAAAGATATTTTTAGGATTTCGTTCTTTGATTGGTGTAGATAAAAAAATACTCTCCGCTTATCAAATTCAGCGCGCTGAGATCCTACTTGAAGAAGAGAAGTTAACTTTTTTAGAAGGTAAATATTATAATCCTGATTACTTACTTAGTGATGAATTGGCACTATTTTTAGACACCTGAATATAAGTTCTTATAATATCATTTTTTGATATACTATGTTTAATATAATTATCAAGGTTTTAGTCAATGCAAACACTATCAAAACTAACCCTCTTAACTTTACTTCCATTAAGCATGTTATTTTTAGCTTGTGAAGAGAGTGCCCTAAGTGAAAAAGCTGTCATCGTTGAGCCAACTCCGTCTATCGCATCTAGTACAAAATATAATCTTAGAAACCTCGCCACGCAAGAAGCCACCTATCAATTTGAGATTGCCAGTGGCCTACTGCGTGGTTCTATAAAAGAGATCAAATCCGAAGTTTATGAGCTCAATGGGTCACAGCAAATAATTATGGAGACCCATACAGAACTGATGCAAGAAGAGACAGAGTTAAGCTACCGTTTTGCCAGTATGCATACGGTCAACGAAGAAGGTAATGTCATCAAAACACAAGGCGATAACACGCTTATATGTCTTTTAAACAATGACGTAGACCCCATGCCTACGGAAGCACGTATTCATAGCCATTCAGAAATAACGAGAGAATACCTTTGTAATAATGGCAGCCGTTATAGTAGCCAATGGGAACTGATTGAAGACAGTGATGGAGAGGCCCTGTATATCATCAAAAAGACACTCTATCTTGATGATGAAGAGAAAGAGAGTATTAGTTCATTTAAGATAGATTCAAATAGCCACATCACTACCATACTGGGAAGTACGAGTTTTAGTGGAATAGACTATGACTTTCAAGCATCTCCCAAGTAGTTTTAAAACAGAGAATTAAACAGCGCATCTTTTGCATTAGGTAGCGTCTCTTTTAAAAGTACTTCAGCCGCACTTGCCAACTTATTTTCACCCACATAAGAGATTAAATTCTTTTTACGAGAGAGTTTGGTGGAGTAATCACGAGATTTAATGGTATCTACATAAATCCACTCATTTGAAACTTTTTCCTTAGTATAGGTACTGAGCATAAATCCTCTATTGTTTAGATTACAATAAGCCAGATCTTTAAAAAGAAGTTCAAAGGCCTCTTCTATTAAACGCAGATCCCAAAATTCAGGAGTCATTAGATATTTTTCCATCCCTGGAGAAGAGATAGAGGCTGTAGCAAATTCTACACCGATGGCATCACCTTGGTCATCAACGAGATTATTTGACCATGCATTATGACTATCTCCGGCATAAACCACGACATTTTTATTGAGTTTTTTCAAAACAGCATAGAGCTTTTCACGCTCATAAGCATATCCATCCCAAGCATCTAGGTTATAGGCGATACCTGTTTCTGTTCGCCTAATTTCTTCCTCACTCAGTGTTGGATCATTCAGCAGCACGCGCGCTTTAATGGCGGAGAGTTCAAGAATATTTTTAACAAAAGAGCCACTGGCATCCACTGTCCCAAACTGTAAAAGAAGCTCATTGGGTACACTCATTTTCCCCATAAGAACTTGTTGTCCAAGCACCTGCCACAGCGCGCTGGATTCACTTAAACTTTTTTCTAACCAATCAAACTGTGTTTGACCCAATAGTGAGCGCGCTGGGTCATACATATCATCTATCATCTTATCTCTGTCATACCCTAAGCCTTGATTATCATTCGCCACCAGATAATCAGAGATAATATTTTGCTCATCACGACCAACCAGACGGGTATCTAACATATGAAGTGAAACCAACTCTCCAAAATCAAAAGAGCGATAGATGACACTGTTGTCCCCTTCTATTACTGGGCGAATTGGTAGCCACTCAAAATAGGCTTGTGTTGCCGCATTTTTGCGTATTTGGAAATTACCTTCATCAAAATCAGAATATTCATTATGGTTATGCGCCCCATCTTTATAGCTGTTATCCGCTAATTCATGGTCATCCCAAACACAGATAAATGCGATATTTTGATGTAGTGCTTGTAATTCTGGTTCAGTTTTGTACAGCGCATATCTATTACGGTACTGATCCAAAGTAAGTAACTCTTCGTCATTTCCCTGTGGTAAAACTCGACCTATATCTTTTGCATTTTCTGTTGCATATCCAGGCGCACCAGCATCATCAAACATTCCATACTCGTAAATATAATCACCCGTATGCACAACAACATCTAAGTTACTTAGTTTAGCGACTTCACTGTAAACATTAAAGTAACCTGCTGGATAATTAGCGCAACACAATACCGCAAATCTAACCTCTTCAATATCACCCACTCTTAAAGTTTTCATCTTTCCAATAACAGAGAATGCCTCTCCAATAAAGAAGCGATAAAAGTACTCACTTTCTGCATCTAACTCTTGAATATCTACCTTAACAGTAAAGTCTTGTGCTGCAGAAGTTTTAACACTCCCACTTCTCAAAATAACATCGAATTTTTTGCTTTTAGAAATCTGGAAATGTACTAAAACCTCTCCAGTAACTTCATTTAAAGGCGTAATACGACTCCAGATAATCACTCTATCCGCTAAAGGGTCTCCACTTGCCACACCATGATTAAAGGCGAACAAGTCACTATCAATCGCAACTTTACTCAGTTTACTTGTGTTTATTAATTCACAACCTGTCATCGATGTCGAGACACCTAAACTCGCCACTGCTACAGCACTAATGTTTAAAAAGTCTCTTCTGTTAAATTTAGCCAATAGATTGCCTTTATGATGTTTTATATACAGTAATAATAGTAAGAGTATAATAATTAATAATATTATAGCACGATTACACTTTTACTCTTTTTTTTTACGTCAATTTATAAAGAAATAATCTTTTAACATTTTTTTAGATAAAATCCCTTAAATTAGATTAACAAAAGAGAGAAACTATGTTTGGGATTGGATTTGCAGAGATGCTTATCATCGGCGTTATCGCCATACTCTTTTTAGGACCAGATAAACTACCAGAAGCCATGGTACAAATTGCCAAGTTTTTTAACAGTGCAAAAAAAACCATTACTGCAGCTAAAAGTTCTATAGAAGAAGAACTCCATGTTTCAGAACTTAAAGAAGAAGCACTTCGTTATAAACAAGAGATGATGAGTGCACAAGCAGACCTAGCCAAGATGACGGATATGAATGATCTCTCACATGAGATGGATGAACTAAAAGAGTTGGCTCATGTTGACATCCAAAAAGAGGTGACCGCACAAGAAGGCAACACTCCCTATGCAGATGCACAAGACAGTACAGTAGAAGAGATCCAAGATGAGACACCAAAAGCAGCATCTGAACCAGAGGTTGTTACCTTTGCTAAAAAAGAAAAAAGAAAAAAAGTAATTGAAACTGATGAGGAAAATGTTTAATGTTTGCAGAATTACGCCCCCACTTAGTTGAATTAAGAAAAAGATTGGCTTACTCTGCAGGTAGCCTAGTTGTTATGTTTTTTGTGATGTTTTACTTTCATGAACCTATTTTAGAGTGGATGGTTGCCCCCTTAAATACAGCGCTTACCGAGATTGGTAAAGTGTCTGTCAATGTTGCTAATGGTATGGTCACAACCTCACAAGTCGGTGGAGCATTTTTCGTTGCTTTAAAGGTCTCCTTTTTTGCAGCTATTCTTGGTGCCTTACCAATAATTTTGTCGCAGGTTTGGCTTTTTATCGCACCAGGTCTGTATGCCAATGAAAAGAAGATGTTGATTCCATTTGTGATTGGTGGAAGTTTAATGTTCTTTATCGGAACGGCCTTCGCTTACTACATCGTAACGCCATTTGGATTTGACTTTCTTATCACCTTTGGTAGTTTTAAATTCACACCACTGATTAACATCGAAGATTATGTAGGATTTTTCTCTAAAATTCTCTTTGGTTTTGGTGTTGCTTTTGAATTGCCTGTTTTTGCTTATTTTCTCGCCCTTTTAGGTCTTGTAGATGATAAGAATATGAAAGACTTTTTCAAATATGCTGTTGTTTTGAGCTTTGTTCTTGCGGCACTATTAACCCCACCAGATATTTTAACGCAACTGCTCATGGCTGGACCACTTATCATACTTTATTCGATCTCTATCTATATCGTTAAAATGGTCAATCCAGCAACAACGCCTGAAGAAGATGAAGAAGAAGCAGGAACACTTCAAGAAGAGATGAGCAAACTTCAAAAAGAGCTAGACAAGTAAATGCAAAAAGATCCACTACTAACCAGTAGTTACGACTATACCTTACCAGAAAATCTCATCGCTAAGTATCCTGTCTCTCCTAGAGACAGTGCCAAGCTTTTAGTTTATAATCGTGCAGATGAGAGCATTACCCACACATATTTTTATGATTTAGAGAAATTTATCCCAAAAGATTACGCCCTACTTTTAAATGATACTAAGGTAATAAAAGCACGTCTTTTTGGGCATAAACCCTCAGGTGGGAAAATAGAAATCTTAATTAACCGTCCTTTAGATGCGCATAAAATCAATGTTTATGCCCGTGGAAAAGTGAAAGTAGATACGCTTATCAATTTTGACAGCGCGCTGAGTGCAAAGATACTTAAAATACATGAAGATGGAAGTCGTGACGTTGAGTTTTATCATGAAGACGCACGCATTCGTTTTGAAGAGTTACTTCCAATTATTGATAAAATTGGTCATATTCCTTTGCCTCCTTATCTTCAACGTGATGATGAGAACATAGATAAAAGTGAATACCAAAGTGTATTTGCTGAGCATGAGGGCGCCGTTGCTGCACCAACCGCTTCACTACATTTTACAGATGAGCAGTTCGATAAAATAAAGAAGAAATATGCCCATGCTTTTTTAACACTTCATGTCGGTGCAGGTACTTTTAAACCAGTAGACGCCAAAATTATTACAGATCATCCCATGCATAGTGAGTATTTTGATATCTCAGAACACGCACAAGAGATTTTAAATTCAAAAGTAAAAGTACTCTCAATAGGGACGACATCAACACGCACCGTAGAGTATTGGGCACGTACAAAAGAGATACATGGTGAGGCCAACCTTTTTTTACACCCCAACAATCGACCCAAACGTGTTGATGCACTCTTAACGAATTTTCATCTGCCAAAATCAACTCTACTTATGTTGGTTGCTTCATTTGTAGGACTAGAAACAACACAGAGAATTTATAAAGAGGCTATTGAAAAAGAGTACCGCTTTTTCTCTTATGGGGATGCGATGTTGATTTTATGAAAAATAGTTTACTCAAACTTTTAACTTCAAATATAAATTATGAAGATTCTGTCTCATACAGACGCCTTATTTTAATTAATGTTATTTTACTTACCACCACCATTATTTTCTATTTTTTTGCCTACTTTAATATTGCTGCATTAAACGCACCTGTCGTTGCTTTATTGGATTTTGTAGCAGGTAGTATTTCAGCAGCTACCTTTTATCTTCTGCGTTATAATAAAAATATCACGCTCTCTGCAAAAATTGCTTCTGCAAATCTTATTCTCTTTTTTATATTCTTTCTTCAAATTAACGGTAGTGACCACTTTGGTCTAATATGGAGTATCTTTATTCCCATCTTTGTAATATTAATTAATGGACGAAAAATAGGTTTTATTTTCACCTTAATTTTTTACGCCATCATACATCCTATCGCTTTCCTTAACATCGGTGTTTGGCAAGATGGTGCGTGGATAATTCAAGATTTTATACGTTTTTTCATCTCCTCAGTCATGCTCACCTATATTGTCTACATGAATGAGTTTGCACAAGAAGAGTCGGATAAAGAGCTTATATCTATTAGAAAACGAGAACAAGAGCATATCCAAGCGCTCAAGCAACTGAGCAATACTGACTCATTAACTGAGCTTTATAATCGAAGATATTTTAATGATGTTGCCCCTAAACTCCTCTCCCTTGCGCAAAGACAAAATCAATTTCTAAGCTTTTTTATTTTAGATGTGGATAACTTTAAAGACTATAATGATAACTACGGACATAACGAAGGGGATAAGGTTCTTAAGCTTGTTGCCGATGCCATACGTTCTAATGTACAACGTGGAGATGACTTTGTCTTTAGACTTGGTGGAGAAGAGTTTGCAGGGGTCATACTATCAAGTCAAAAGTCCACTCAAGTCGATATGATCGAGCGATTATGTCACTTGATAGAATCTCTAAAAATTGAGCACTCTTACTCTGATATTTCGAAGTATATCACTGTAAGTATTGGAATTAGGACTATATCCCCCGAAGATAATATCTCTCTTGAGGAGCTGTATAAATCAGCAGACGCAGAGCTGTATAAGGCAAAGTTTTCTGGAAAAAATAGAGCTTTTCGTTTTCAAGAGCGATAAACGACACCTCGTTCAATATAGATACTACCATTAAGTTCTGCTTCAAAAGTTTCTACAGCGTAGCGCGCTACTAAAGTCTCATAACTTGGGTTTGTTTCACAAAACTCTAAAAAAGGTGTCTTAGGCCTCGTTATCTTTGCAGTCCCAAATTTATCACAAAAACTGTCAACATCATAAATGGCTTCAGCCAGACCATGACTTAGTAAAGTGTTGGTTCCCTCACTTTCACCTATGTGGTGAGGCAAAACATAAATCTTTTTTCCCATCTTTTGTGCAAACTCAACACTACGCATACTTCCACTGTTCAGATCAGCGTGGGTGACGATAAGAACTTCGCCTAAGGCAACCACCAATTCATTTCGTACAACAAAACTCCAAGGCGCTGCACGGAAGTCCTCATCAAACTGAGAAAGTAAAAGTCCTTCATTTTCTATGCCTGTAATAAGGGAAGCATTGACCTTCGGATACCGAACACTCAGTCCTGTTGGTAACACCGCAATAGTATGTCCATTTCCTGCTCCACGATGAGCTATGGCATCCACACCCATCGCTGCACCACTGACAATAATTACACCACGCTTTGAAAGTTCTAAAGCCAACTTCTGCGTAAACATTTTACTATAGGCATTGGGTTTACGACTTCCAATAATTGAAACTTTTTGCTTTTCTAGAAGTAATTGATTGCCACTAAAAAATAGTTTAGAAGGGTACTTTTTCATAGTATCTAGCGCACTGAGATGTGTACGAAGAGAAGAGAAGGCCATTTTAGATGTACTGATCTATGCGCACCAGTTGCACTTCTTTGAAAAGATGTTTTGACTCACGTAAAGCACGTAGAGTATTTTTATGTGGATGACCGATAGCTATCGCTTTACCATATTTCTTTGCTTTTTTAATCGCTATTTTAATCTGTTTTTTGATGGCACTCACACTATCTTCGTGATCTAAAAAAACATCACGGGCGATATAGGCGTAGCCATAATTTTTCATAACTAATGGCACTTTAGTGGCTGCCGTAGTACGAGAATCAATAAAGCTTATTCCATTTTTTCGCATCGAAAAGACAAGACGATTCATGGCTATTTCACTCGAAGTAAACTTACTTCCAGTATGATTATTAATATATTTAACACGAGGAAAATCTTCTTTGATTTTATCAATGCGCGCTGAGATCTGTTTTTGAGAACTTGTAATACGAAGCGTTGTTGGTTCCTCCGCAGAAAAGCTTTGCGCCTCTAGTGGTAAATGCACCATATAATATGGTTCTTTGGCTGCTAATTTTGCAGAATCTGGATGTATCTTACTTGGGGGTAAAAATGACATCGTCAATGGCAAACCTAAGGATTTAATATTTTTAACGTCCCATTTAAAAGAGACATCATCAATAATGATGGCCAACTTTGGCTTATTACTACTTTTAACTATCTCTCTTTTAGGTGCCACAGGTGGTAATTTGGTGTATTCATGAGAAGCTGTTGTCTTTTTGTATTGCTCTTTTTTAAGAACCTTGTGTAACTCTTTTTTAAGAGAAGGTGTTTTCACCTCAGCTTTTGGCTTTATATTGACGGCACTTTGGAGCTTTTTAAGTGCTTTTTCTCTTTGAATATTTTTATGAATTGCCACACTATTGGCATCACTCAGTCCTTGTTCATATCCTAAATAATACCCCAAACCTAAGAGGGCAATAATTAAAAGGAATACTGCGATAACCCAAGAGATAAGTCTGATTATAAAACCACTTTGTTCTTTTGTTTTTGTTTTTTTTCTACTCAATTAAATAACCTATTTTTTTTATTCACTAAGCATAGCGAAACTAATCTATAACTCTGAAAATATTGCACAGTGTTATGAAAAAATTGACTTAATTTTCATCAAAAGTCGCGCTAAAAACGATGAACTTGCAGCACTTAGCTTTGTATTTTGAGATAATTTCTCCAATGCTGCAATCGCTTCTTCGATGCTCAGTTCTAATTCAAATCCTTGATACATATTTAAATCTTCTTTTTTAAGATAGTAAAATGGTTTTGAAAACTGCTCTAGATACATCGCAATCATGACAATATTGAGTCGTTTTAATAGTGCATCATAATTATCATAATAGTTCACCTCATCATCGTCTATAACATCTCTTTCACTTTTAAAAAACTTCTTAAAATGTTGTGCACGAGGATCTTTTGCACTATTAAGATAAAAAGCAAACGCATCTCTATCTTCTAATGTCGCAATAAAACGCAAAATATATTTACGTTCTAAATGCACAGCATCTTCAATACAGTCAAATCCACCAATATTTTCATCAGATAAGGCTGTAATATTTTCTATTAATCTCGTAAATGTCATTTCAGAATTGGGGACCAAGTTTTCGGCTAAAAAATCATCATAACGTTTTGTCATGTCCGGAAAAAATGGTTTAAGCAGTTTTTCTCGCTCATCTTCTTCGATATCATCACGAATTAAAAAGTAAATAAGTCGTGCTATCTCTTTTTGTGCATCTTCATAAAGATCTGCTTTGAACTCTATAGTACTCAGCGCGCTAAGAAGTGCTTCTGCTTTTGCTTCTTCCATCACACTTGTAAAAAACTCCACCTCATCTTTTTTCACACTTAGGTACATTTCTAATAGTTCTGTTCCCACATTGTTCGAAATAAATGTGATTTTTTCACTGTCTAGTTTATTTATCAAAAGTTGTCCAATTTTTTTCATATTTTAGCGACATTTTACCCTTATAATAGATATAATCCTCTCATGATTCGTAGAGTGTTCAAAAAACAGACTAAAAGCCATACCATTGATAAATTCATAAAGAAATATAAGATTCCTCGTGAGTACCTTTCCATCAATAGAAAGTCGATGGCTAAAGCTGCTTTTATTGGACTTTTTGTGGCCATGATACCTATGCCATTTCAGATGTTGGCCGTACTACTTTTTATCCCTCTTATTAAATACAACGTCCCTTTTGCACTCTCACTGGTTTGGATAACCAACCCATTTACTATGCCTATTATCTATTATATTGAATACTACACAGGGAGCCTATTACTTTTTTCTCCAGGAGTTGGAGACTTAGAGATGAGTGTTCAGTGGTTTCAAGACAATCTCAGCACTATATTTTTCCCACTTTATGTAGGTGCACTATTTTATGCCACTATAGTGGGTTCACTTTCGTATTATCTTATCACCCATCTTTGGTTGACCTCAGTACGACAAGCCCATAAACTTCGTAAACATAAACGTAACAAAAAGTGATTATCCTTTTTCCATTAATCTTTGCCCTTATTTTGGGCATGTTACATTATCTCTCTTATACCAGAGTGATTAAACGTCTACATATAAAAACTAAGACAGAAACATTACTTTTATCTCTTTTAAGTTTAAACTTTATCGGTGTACTTGGTTTTGTTTATACCCACTATTTTCACGATACTGCACTCACTCTTTATTATCTATTTTCACTCTCAATCGGTGTAAGTATGATGCTTTTCTTTGGAACAATTATCTATGAGTTCCTACATCTTCTCCAACATAAGCTCCCCCTAGATGAATCTAAACGCAAACTGTTTAAGCGAACCAGTGATGCAGGCTTTTTAGCTCTAGGTAGTGCCTATATCGGTGCCGGTGTGTATGAGGGTTCAAAAACACCTACCATCCTAGGCGTAGAAATTAAACAAAAACTTTTTAACACCCCAAAGAGAGTAGTGCAGATTTCAGATCTACATATTGGTGGGCTTATTGATAAAGCTTTTGTGAAAACAAGTGTGGAACAGATTAATTCTCTCCATGCTGATGTCGTTGTTATCACAGGTGATTTGATAGATGCGTCTATAGAACGTGTGAAAGAGACTGTTGATGAGTTAAAAGCCATTGACTCACGTCTTGGCGTCTATTATATTGTAGGAAATCATGAATATTTTCATGGCATAGAATCAATTTTAGCCTATATGAAAAGTATCGGTGTACATGTTTTAGAAAATAGTGCACTATTGA
This sequence comes from Sulfurimonadaceae bacterium, assembly GCA_016744905.1. GTDB lineage: Bacteria > Campylobacterota > Campylobacteria > Campylobacterales > Sulfurimonadaceae > BB10. The sequence goes on from JADGDM010000013.1 coordinate 29,297, forward strand.
TTGAAGATGTGGAGCCTTTTTATATTGCAGGGGTTTATGATGTCTTTGGTTATCGTCATGGCTCATTTCAACCTGACATTCAAAAAGCCTATGAAAATATCACTCAAGGATATCCTGTTTTACTCCTTGCACATCAACCGCGTTACATCTACAACCTAGAAGACAAAAAACCAGATCTTATTTTAAGTGGACATACTCATGGTGGTCAAATTTGGCCATTTAATCATTTGGTAAAATTACAACAACCTTTTCTTAAAGGTCTACATGAGTTAGAAGATAATAGACATATCTATATTAACTCAGGCATCGGTTTTTGGGGTCCTCCTATGAGACTGGGTTCAAGTGCAGAGATCACCAATATCTTGTGGAATTAATATGAGTGTGGTCTATCTGGTTCAAAGTGATACAACCGTTGGCTTCCTTTCTCAAAACCCTAGCGCGCTAGACTCCCTAAAAAAACGCTCTGCGGATAAAGAGTATCTTAAAGTTTATGCCTCATTTTCTGAGATGAAAAAAAATCAAGCCCGTATCCCAGAGCGCTATAAAAAGCAAATAAGACGTGCAGATAAAACTACGTATATCGTTAAAAACTCTGCCTTTAGAGTGGTACAAAACTCGGAACACTCAGAATTTTTAAAATCATTTAAATGGATGTATTCGACTTCAGCCAATAAAAGTGGTCAAGATTTTGAACAATCTTGGTGTGAAGAAAAAGCAGATATAATTGTCTATACACAAAATGCGTTTGAGAGCAAAAGTTCATCTAAAATATTTAGACTGCATAAGAGAAAAAAAGAGAGGTTACGATGAGTAAGTTTATTCAAGCACTACTTGTTGGTGTCTTTTTCACATTTATCTATGACTATCTACTATTTTTGGGCATGTTTCTTCACTACATCAAACCCAATGAAATTCCTGAATACTACAATATTCTCTTCGCTGATCATCAAAACTATCTTTACATTTTACTCAGTGTTATTTTTATTGGATTTGTCAGTACGTATTTGAAGCAAAAAGTACTCTCATTTGCGCTTATCTTTGCCTTACTTCTATTGAGTGCCAGCGCGCTGATACCAACTATCGGTAAAGCACTGGCGAAAAGTGTACTTTATAGTGCAGACCAGCGACTTCAAGATGATCGTTATATCTACAAGGGTGAAACCTACTATGAAGGTCGAGAAATCATCTACTTTTATGATGAAGATTTACAAAAAATGATAAACATACAAAAAAAGGATTTAAAAAAGTGAAACACTTATCTACATCAGCGCGTAGCGCTCTACTAGGCACCGTAGGCATCTCAGTTATGGCAGTTTTAACTGGCTGTGAAGCACCTCAAGAAGAGGCAGCAAATCGTTACTTAATTATCGAACAACAAGCCAATGGAAAATATGTTGTAGTTGAAGAGATGCCAACAGATGGACCTTCTCGCGCTATTATTCGTGAACGTGATGAAAGTGGAAATATGCAAGAGCGTTTTATGAATGAAGCTGAGATGAAATCTTTAGCCGAACAAGAGTATCAAAAAGTTCAAAATGGAACTTCTGAAGTCACTCAAGAGTCATCAGGTGGAGCAGGTATGGGATTGGCTGGAACTATCCTAGCCGTAGCAGCAGGTTCATTGATGGGAAATATGATAGGTAACGCACTGATGGGTAACAAAAACTTTGCCAATCGTTCAAACTCTGTTAACAAATCAGCCTATCACCGTTCAAAATCAGGGGGTGGTTCAAGTTCTAAAGCAAGAAGTGGTAGTTCTAAAAAAAGCTTTTTTGGTGGCTCACAATCACGTAGTTCAAGCTCTCGTTCATACGGTGGTTGATTGTGAGTGTTTCTTTAAAACAGATCAAACCTTTAAGTGATGCGACCCTAGATGAGATAGGCTTTACTTGGCATACGGATAGTGATGGTTCTAAATATGTCAGCGACGAGATGGTTGAAGTTACCTATGGAGAAGCCGAAGTCTATTATGAAGCGACCAATGCTATTTATGAGATGTATGTGGAAGCCGCTGAGCATGTTATTGAAAATGATCTATTTTTTGATTTAGGTATTCCATTTAATTTAGTAGACATCATCAAAAAATCTTGGGAAAGTGATGTGCATTGGCATATTTATGGACGTTTTGATCTGAGCGGTGGGATTGATGGCGCACCAATTAAACTCATCGAGTTTAACGCCGACACCCCAACGGCTCTTTTTGAAACAGCAGTCCTTCAATGGGCACTTTTAAAAGACAATGGTCTTAATGAAGAGGCACAATTCAACAATGTTTATAACGCTATTCGTGATAATTTCAAACGTCTTATTACCCTTTTTGATGATGTAGAAAATTTTGATGAACGTTATGATGGTTGGAAAATTCTATTCTCTTCTATCAGTGGAAATGAAGAGGAAGAAGTGACGACCAAACTTCTTCAACAAATCGCACTTGATGCAGGCTTTGCAACCGCTTATGAATATCTTGAAAACACCCACTTTACAGACGAAGGTGTTTTTGATGCAGATGATGTAGAGTATGAGTACTGGTTTAAACTTTTCCCTTGGGAAGATTTAGCTACCGATGAGCCTGAACTTGTTGTGATGTTAAAACAGATTATGGATGATCAGCGCGCTATCATTTTAAATCCAGCCTACACCCTACTTTTCCAATCAAAAGGAATGATGAAAATATTATGTGACCTCTTCCCAGACTCACCGTATCTACTGAAAACTTCTTTTGAGCCACTAGAGGGTATTGCTCAAGTAGAGAAAAAGATGTTTGGACGTGAAGGTGCCAATACTAAAATCACCGCTCAAGATGGAAGCACTATTGCTGAGCGCGCTGGTGAGTATGAAAACCATAAAAGCGTCTTTCAAGAGTATGTAGACTTTCCAAAAGATAAAAATGGAGACAAATACCAAGCTGGTGTCTTTTTTGCCTACGAAGCCTGTGGACTTGCCTTTAGAAAAGGTGGAGAGATCATGGATAACATGAGTAAATTTGTAGGACATGTTTTAAAGTAAAAGATAAAACAAATGTCTTATCTTTTACTAAAACCTCACACCAACAACAGCCTTAGGCATAATCGCAAAAAATGGAACTAAGTATTCCATTGAGAGGTCTAGGAAGAGGTAATTATAGGTAACTCTATATCCAAGTCCAAGACCTAAGCTTGGTGACCTGTTCACCCCACTTTGTGCTATAGTAATATTACTAGTAAATCCTAAAATATCTACATCATCATTGGCACTCAGATTAATAACCTCAGAACCATAACCCGCTGAAGCCATCATGTAAAAACCACTATTGTCTTGGGTAAGATATCTTTTGATAAACAGTTCTACATTTAAAAAATCTACATCCGTATTCCCATATCCACTAATATCATTAGATTCAATAGAATAATTTTTTGAGATGTAGTATGCACCTAAACCATACTCATAATGTTTATGATGATAAAACAGCTCTGCCCCTATAGCGCCTACTGCAACACCAAAATGTGAAGAAATATCACTCTTAATCTCTTGCGCAGTAAGTTCTGTAAAGGGGAGAAAGAAAAATATCATAGACCTAGTCAAGATTTTGTAATACATATACTGCCTACTTTTTTGTCCAATTATAGTAAGATATTTTTAAAGCTAGTGAATCTCAAACCAAACAAACAAGGCCATCAAGTAGTCTCGTATAATCTTCCCAACCCAATTTGTGAAATGTGTGGAAACTTTGAGTAAAATTTACAATAATTTAGGTTTATTTAAATAGAGTACAGTTATTCTATTTAGAAGTAAGGTTTAAAGGAGGTGCAATGCGATTATTTAAATATTTACTCATTATTGTAGCAATATTCTTTTTTATTGCATGTGGTAGTAATGAAGAGGAAGGCAGTACTCCTTCCGATCTGCATGAGAATCTATCTACTGCATTATATTGGAATGATGTTAATTGGAATGAAACTAATTGGCAATAAATAATTTTATTACGAGGAATAAACATGAAAAAAATAGTTACTCTTTCAACGATAGTATTTATAAGTTTTAGCTTATATGCTGCAGAATTAAAGAACTTCACACCTGGTACTCCGGCAAAGGCTGAAGAGGTAAATAGTAATTTTCAGGTTCTATTGGATGAAATCAATGCTTTAAAATCAGAAGTTGCAAAACTAAATGGTGATGAATCTACTCTTAGTGGAGAGTATACATGTAAAGGGTATCAAACTCAGGTTCATGGTGGGATAAATGCAGAAGCAACAGCTATACTCGCTTATGTAATACTATTGGATTTAAATTTTTTAGATACAGGAAATTATTCTGGAACTCTAAATCTTAAGTATATTAAAAATAGCTACTTGGATGCGACAGGAGATGCGTACGAAATGAATCTAACTGTTGATAGCGCTTCAGGAGGAATTTCTGGAACATGGAGTAATAATAGTCGTGAAATTACATTAAGTGATTTTGACTTTACATTCAAGGCTTCAAAATCATATGACACTCTTATAGGCTCATCGTATACAACTACTAATGATCCTCAAGTGAGTATAATGAATTGTGTCCAAAAATAGAATTCTCAACAGCTTATAATATTTCCAATAAAAAGTAGACAAAAATTGGTGCCTAAATGTGAGTGATGCAAATTAAAAAGAGTACTATACACATAATGGTAGAAAATCTGGTGGGTAAAAAGAGAAACTGATATATAGCTTTGGCTTTTCAGTTTCTTATCAAGTACGATAACCTACTAGTCCTTCTTTTAGATGTGTGATGAGAGTACTAAGTATGCACTACAGCTTTTAGTCATTACCACAAAGTCTAAAGTCGTTGTTGTTGAAGCAGCTACGACAGTACTTTAAGAAGTTAAAACTGAGTGAATCAGAAAATATTAAAACTCTATTTTCCATCAGAGGGACCAAGAAGCTCTGCAAAAAACCTTGTATTTTCATCTGCGTAGAGTACGATTTTTGCCATGATGGTGAGTGGAATAGAGAGTAACATACCTACGGGGCCGAGAACCCATCCCCAAAAGATCAAGGACAAAAATACAATCAGGGTTGATAATCCTAAACCTTTACCCATTACTTTTGGTTCGACCATTGAACCAATAAGTGTATTGATAATCATATAGCCCGTAGCGATTAGACCTGTGTCTATAAATCCAAGTTGGATAATAGAGAGCATGATAGCAGGGATGGCAGCGATAATAGACCCGATATTTGGGATAAAATTAAACAAAAATGCGATGACGCCCCAAAGAAAGGCATAATCAAGACCAAATACACTCAACATAATCGTAACGATGGTACCTGTAACCAGGGAAATAACTGTTTTAAGGGCCATATAGTGTTTAATCTTCGCTGTAATCTCATCTATGTGAGAAGGCCCTCTATTGTCTTCACGTCCTGATAGTTTTTTAACAAAATCACCCGCTTCAGTAATCATAAACACAACCATCAATAAAATAACAAAGCTATTGGTTATCGTTGCGCCCACACTTTTTAAAGTACCTGCTGCAAATCTCATTATCATGGCCGGATCAAGCATTTTAGTGATCTCATCTTCAGGCACATCAATACCAATAGTGAGTAAAAAATTAAAAAAATCAGCCAGTTGTATCTTCAACTGTATCTCATAAGAGGGAAGATTGGCTGAGAAGTTTTGTATCGACGTTCCCAGTAAAACACCCATCAAAGAGAGAACCCCAACAAAGGTCAATAAAACAATCACTAAAGAGAGCACTTGTGGTGATTTTTTAGAATTCAACCAATTATAATAAGGGGTTAAAATGATAGCGATAAAAACGGAAAGAATAAAAGGTACCACGATAGGAGCAGCGGCTTTAATACCACTTATTACTACAACAATAGCTGCAGCGACTAAAAAATAGTAGCCTGCGGTATTGGTTTTAATTAAATGTTTATTCATAAATATTATCCTAAGACTGAATCTGTTTTTTATTGCTCAAAGTTTGAAGATAAGATGATATATTAATTAAGCTAAAAGTGATGATAAAAATCATTAAGCCTGGGAAGAAACTCACCCACCATGCGATATCAATGACCTCTTTACCATTACTTAAAATACTTCCCCAACTCATTTGGGGTGCCGTAATACCTAGCCCTAAGAAGCTCAGTCCTGACTCAGCTAAAATTGCCCCACCAACACCAAAGGTAAAACTAACAAAAAATATCGGGGCTAAAAGTGGTGCAAAATATTTTAAAATAATTTTACTATCACCTACTTTTGCTATTTTTAATATCTTAATATACGGTTTTGTAGAAATTGCAAAACTCTCAGAACGTATCAAGCGCGCTGTGGTCATCCACGCCGTAATGGAGATAATAAATATCAGTACAAAAATAGAAGCACTAATATAACTCACCAAAGCTAAGAGTAAAAAGAAGGTCGGAAAGGTTAAAAACAGATCCACAATAACCACAAAACTTTTATCAAAGGTTCCACGAAAGTAACCCGCACTTGCCCCATAAATAAGCCCTATAAAAGAGGCAATAAAAGCACTCCCTACCCCGATGAGGATAGAGACTTTTCCACCCTCAATCAAGCGCGCTAGAATATCTCGACCTAAGCGATCTGTTCCACAAAAGTGTGTCATAGAAGGTCCCAGTAAAATAGCATCTTTATTCAAATCATACGCAGAAACGGTATAAACAAAAGAGCCAAGAAATGTAAAAAGTAAAACGGAGATGAGAAGTGCGATACTAACGCGGGGCAGACTCTGCATAAACTACTGTTTAATGCCTAAAAGTGTCTGCATCATCTGATCCACAGTAGTGATCACCTTCGCGGCTGCACCATAAGAGGTTTGATACTTGATAAGGTTGGTTAACTCTTCATCGATACTTACCTTTGAAACAGAGTTATACTCTAATTCAATGGCTGCAAATTGCGCTGTCAATGTCTCATTTTTAGAGATGGCACTGTTGGTTTTAGTACCCACTGCCGTCACCAATGAGTCATAGTATCCATAAACTGTATCTTCAGTTGTTAAACCATCACTGGTAAACTTGACTGATTCAAACTGAAACTGTACCATAGAAATCGCCACATCATTATTTCCTGCTACGTTTTCTGCATGCGCAGATATTTGAGTCGGATCGGCTTTCAAACTTGCATTCAAATCAATATTGGTAGCGTCATCACCATCAAAGAATCTATTCATACCCAGCGCGCCACCAAAGTTGGTTCCACTTGCGTCATTTGTCGTATTGTCAACTATAGCAAAAGTATAACCTTGCGCTCTAAAATCTGCATTCATCGCAAAATTTAATTGACCATCTTTAACACTTGCACCTGAGGCTTCTACATAGACAGCGCTAAACATGTCATCTAAATCATTTAATGAATTATTGTCATCATTGTCATCAAGACTCATACTCAACTGCTCAACAATAGAATTTTGTCGTGTCACTCCATCTTTATCAATAAACGTAGATGTTGAAGCATCCATTACCGTTTGAGTATTGATAAATATATCTCTATTCGCCACTTCATTACCATCAGCATCATAAATTTTAACCGAAAAATCGCCTGTATTTATCTGCATTTCTGTATCAATCAGTGAAGTTGAATTACGAATATCCACCTCTTTTGAGGTCATTACTTGAGAAACGCTGTTGGCATAAATATTATTGGTGTAATTTATCAAACCCTCTGCAAAAGCATCAAGTTGGTTGATAGTATCTTGTAAATCACCATCTTGTGGTATACCAAGACTGTCCATCTCTGCACCACGAAGTTCCAATATGGCTCCAATTTTTCCACCATACACTTCACTTTCAAGCGGAATACGTATTCCATCTTGACGTTCATAATACAGTTCACTAAAACCATCTGCATTGGCGCTGTTATCTGTACCAATAGGGTGAAAGGTTCCCCCATCAACGATATTAAATCCAGCAACTTGAATCGTGTAAGGTCCTTGTGCTTCTGCCACGCGAGAGTCAATAGAGCTATCACTAACAATATAGCTATTTAATGTATCTGCACCAATTAACTTGGATAAACTCAACTCTAAAAGATTACGTTGATCTCTTAGATCATTGGCATTATTACCTGCCACACTCTCAATTTCATTAATAGATTTATTCAAATCTGCAATAGAAGAGGCAATTCGGTTTACTTCATCTACTGCGACATCCATTTCGTCATTAATCTGTTGTTGAAGAGTAAAAACTCTCTCACGAGTCGCACTAACATTGTCACTAAGTGTCTGAGTTTGTTGAGCAAGTGCTACTTTAATGGCGGTACTGTCAGGATTATCCGCTAACGATTGCCAAAGATTAAAGTACTCTTGCATATCATTTTTAACACCTACATTATCAATCTCTAAAAAGTAACTTGATAACTCTTCTAAGGTTTGACGTGAAAAATCAGAACCCTCTTTATTTTGAGCAGAACTGGTATAACGATCATAAACAAACTGATCAAAAACACGGGCAATCTGATCAACATCAACCCCATTACCTACATTTCCAGGAGTAGTATTTAAAGGGGTTGCTGCAGATTGAACCACACGTTGACGGCTATAACCCTCCGTTTCTGCATTGGCGATATTGTGTCCAGTGACACTGATACCTGTTTCAGCAGCTTTAAGCCCACTGTATCCAATATTTAGCGCATTAAAAATGGAAGACATATTAGACTCTTACTTGTAAAAGTGATGAAGATTTTTTGGCAACCGATGTGTACCCTTGCATTTCAGTCGGAACTATGCGCTCAAGAACCGAGTTGTAAAATGCACTGACACTGAGTACCATTTTGGCGTAATCTTTATTGACATCTCTTAGATTAGAGAGTTCTGTTTTTAATTCATCTAGAAGTTTATGTTGTGTCGCATCAAGCAGCGCGCTGATCTCTTTGTCACTGTTCTCTCTCATCAACCTTGAGATTTCATGATCAATCATCGCTTTTTTCTGCTCAAAGCTTTTTAGTTTCTCTTCTTTGTATTCCACTCTATCAAACTGAGCGTTATGAGAGGCAACTTTAATATCGTTTATGTCGTTTTGGGTGATAGAGATTAACTCTCTTAAATCACTTAAAGCACTTTGTAAATGGTGAGACAACATCATAAACTCCTTCTAACTCTATAATTAATTTTTAGAGCAAATCATCCGCAATACGTTCAGCTAAAGCTTGTAAATCGACTTGGTAATCACCACTTTCAATATCCGCTTTTAACTGTTCAACTTTTGATAAGTCGCCTTGTTGAGACAACTTCTGCTCTTTTACTTTTGTATTTTTATCTTGGTCAGCGTTTTGATAAACTGATCTAGCAACTTCACTATTCATCCTTGAAATCATGCTGTATCCTTTCTATAATTCTTATTATAAATTATATCGGTAAAAGCACCAAAAACTTTAGTAAATATGCACAACTTTTATAGTATAACTATTACTTATTATTACGCTCAACCAAATGATCAAATAGCATCTGAGAAAAACCAAATCCACCTGCTGATGACTTCGATAATTCATCGTTGTACATGGACTTGTAGATGTCATCACCCGGATCATTATCTGTAAAAATATTTTTCTCATTTTTATTAGATTCATCCAGCAACATCTTCAAAATAATCGCTTCAAACTGGTCCGTTTTCTCTTTGATTTTTGCCGCTTCATCAGAGTTGGCAAAAGTAGGTGCTTTTCCATAATCTTGTGCGATTAATCCCTTTTGAATTGTAAAGTTTGCTCCATCCATTAGATGACCTCCAAATCTGCTGCTATTGCACCAGCACTTTTCATCGCTTCAAGTATTGAGATGATATCTTTAGGCGTTGCGCCCAATTTTTGAAGTGAACGTGTAATATTCGCCACCGTTGTTGTTCCATTTTTAGTATACAGCTCATTTTCATTAAGTCCGATAACCAGATTTGGATCAACTTCAACGCTACCAGCTGGTTTGTTGACTGCATCTTGGGCTAAAACTTTGATGGTGATATCACCATGCGAAATGACAACAGGTTTAATATTAATATTTACCCCAGCAATAATCGTCCCTGTACGCTCATTAATAATAATTTTTGCTTTTGCTTTATAGTCAACATCAAGTTCTTGTACTGTTGCCAAAAATTCGATCATCGAGCGATTTTTAGGACGTTGTAGTTTGATCGTTCTTGGGTCAAGTGCTACGGCAACTTGTGAACTAAATTCATTGTTAATCCGGCTTTGAATTTTGATAGCATTTTGAAAACTAGACTCTTTCATAGAGAGGTTAATATAATCTTGATGAAAAATATCTTGCACAATTTCACGCTCGACAATCCCTCCACCATAGACACTACCAGCAGTTGGATGTGATTCACTCCCACCACCACGCTCATTTTTTCCACCAATACTTAAAGGACCTTGCCCTAAAGCATATATTTTATTATCAACCCCACGTAGTGGCGCCATTAAAAGTGTTCCACCCTCTAAAGACTTTGCATCACCAATAGAAGAGACAGTAATATCAAACTTATCACCTTGGCGCGCAAAAGGTTTCAATTTAGCCGTAACAACAACCGCTGCAACATTTTTTGATTTGATGTCAACAGGGTCCATATCTATATTCATAGCACGCAACATATTTGAGATTGATTGGAGTGTAAAACGTGAAGTGGTTCCATCACCAGTCTTTTTAAGACCAACAACCAAAGAGTAACCGATAAGCTGATTATCTCGCACGCCAACGACGTTTGCGACTTCACTGATCTTCTCAGCAAAGAGTGGTAAAGTAAATAAAAGTGTCAAAAAAAGTTTAAATATCATCATCCATCCTTGGGTTCATATGACTTTTAAAGCATTTATTGTTCCATAGGTTATTGGCGTGTTGCAGAAGACAGTTTAGGAGCGCAGTTTTTAAATTTTTGGATTAGAAATATATTCTAGTAAGTGTTGAATAACGAAGATAAACAGTGGGACTTTTATTCCACTGTAGGTTCGAGATAGACATCAAGTGTTCTTGTTATGACATGACAAGAGTCTTTTTTAATTTTAAAGTTTTCAACTGTTTGTGTTTGATAACCTTCTTTGCTGATTTCAACATCAAATAAACCAGCGCGCTCCCCTAAACCAATCAGCTGAGAGGAAGCATTACAATCCACTATATCACTGGTATCTAAACTCTCTACTGCGCCATTAAAGTCACTGATATCAGCACGTGATCCACAGGTAATTGAGTTATTTGTCTTTTTATCAAATACATTAATATAAATACCTCTTACATACACTGCACTACATACTAAAGCACCCATTTTAATATCAAAAGCATATTCATCATCTACACTTGCTTTGTCATAATCTATTTTAACAGACCTCGGATAATAACGATCACTATCATACTCAACTTCAACACTGTCTGCACGATCAATGGCGTCACGAAGTACTGCATAAAGTTCATCTATCGTTTTGTACCCACCAATATCTTCAATTGGCTGATAGTTATCATCTAAGACCGCTGAGACTTTAGCTTCTGAAACCGTGATCGAGACCTCTTGACCAGCATCAGGGCAGAAGCAGTGCTCAACAAACTCAAACTTATAATAATTTCCATTCGCTTTTTTGAAATTGTCATAATTCTCATCCATCTCATCAATTTGACTGGTACACGCCAAAAATGTCAAACTTATCATACTTAAAAAAAGTACTTTCCAATACATAGTAGACCTTTTTATATAATTTATATAATTATATCCTATTATATTGAGTTAGTAATATACCTTTGACGTTTGGCTGGTTTTAGTTTTCTAATGTCTACCATGATATATCCATCAATACAGTCATTAAACTCGGTATCTATTCCAAAGTCCATAAACTCTACACCACCCTCTTCACAGATATCACTGTACTGTTTGTACAGTGTTGGAACCGTCACATTAAACTCTCTTAAGTACTCACGTAAAATCTTAAAGTCCGCTCTATAATCATCACCTTTAAACATCGCACCCATCTCTTCGCGTGTATATGCTGAAAGTCTATATGGATTGCGCGCATGGATATGTGGCTCTTTAGAACCAAAATAGTGTGAATAAAAATAGACCAAAGCCTCTTTTGCGTGTTGATGATAAGAAGCACTGATACTCACAGGCCCATACATATACTTGATATGTGGGTTGTGACTTAAGTACGCCCCGATGCCTTGCCATAGATAATCAAGCGCACGCGTTCCCCAATACTTAGGCTGTACAAAACTACGACCCAATTCAATCGCCTCATACAGTGTCTCCTCAATCTCTTCATCAATTTTACAAAGCTCATTCATATAAAGCCCCTCTTTACCCATCCAAGGAAGAACACACTCGCACTCACCGATACGGTAAGCACCAACAATTTCAAGTGCCTCTTCATCCCACAGTACGAGGTGTTGATAATATTGATCATATTTATCAAGATCTTTATAAAGGCCACTGCCCTCACCTACTTTTCTAAATGAGTACTCACGTAGACGACCGATCTCATTCATCAATGTTGGGGAGACTTCATGCTCTATAAGATAGATATGTTTATCATCACTCGTTGTTCCTAAACGCTCTCCACTTTTAAGTTCACGCTTGATATCTTGACGTGATTCAGGATGGGCGATACACTGCTCCGTGGAGTAAATACCTTTTTTTCCACGTGCCAGTCGGTAGAGATGTTTTCTAAAAAGTTTGGCGTGTGCTTTATGAGAGAGTTGCATACCACTAAGTGTTTGTGCAGCGATCTGTTCTCCAACATTAAACTCTAAAACAGAGTTGCGCGCCTTAAACATCTCATGAGAGAGTAACATCGTTGCTAAGGGACGATACACCCAAGAGGCACCATAAAAGAGGTTGGAATTTTTGGCCTTGATATGGATTGGCAAGATAGGGCTTTGGGTGCGCTTTGCAAATTTTACAAACCCACTTTTCCATTTTGAGTCACGGATACCATTAAAGTACGCTCGAGAGACCTCACCTGATGGGAAAAAGATTACTGCTTCTTCATTGTTTAAAGCCGTATCAATTCTATTCAAACTCTCTTTGGAAAGTTTGCCATTAAAGTTATCTACAGGAATAAAATGATCTTTAAACGGTGAAAATTGTGCCAGCATATTGTTCGCCACTATTTTAACTTTTTTGTCACTTCTCACACTCGCAATCATCTGAACCAATGCCAAACCATCCAGCGCGCCAAGAGGATGATTGGCAACAATAATGACCTTTCCCAATGCAGGAATATTTTTGATTTTTTTATTATCTACCGTATAAGAGATGTTAAGATAATCCATAACCGTATCAATAAAAGCCAAACCAGTTTCAGTGGAGTTTTCTAAAAAATCATTGATTCCTTTTTCATGAAAAAGAAACTTTAATGCACCCACTGTTGGCTTATGTACATACTTTGGATAGTCAAAAAGTTTTGGATACTGTTTACGTAAAGCGTTTTCTACTGTTATCATTTTTATTCCTATCTGTTATTGTTTGTGAAAGTATAAAAGGAGTAGATTACGATTTAAATGCCAAAGGGGAACAGATTGGTAACAATCTAAAAATTACATTTAAAGCGCTATACTTTGAAAAATTCTGAATAAAGAGAAAACTTTGAGCTTAACTTGGAAACCAAAAACTCCCTATCTAACTGCTGATGGAATTGTAGAAATTATTATTGATGGAGAATTCAAAGGCATCGTTTTAATCAGCCGTTTAAACCCTCCCTATGGAACAGCACTGCCGGGTGGATTTGTTGATATAGGAGAGTCTGTTGAAGACGCTATGATACGTGAAATGAAAGAGGAAATTGGGCTTGATGTCGAAATACAGCACCTTTTAGGTATCTACTCAGATCCTAAACGTGATCCAAGGTTTCATACTGCTTCTGCCGTTTATATCGCCCATGCCAGCGCGCTACCAACGGCAGGTGATGATGCAAAAAGTACTAAGATTGTTGAACTCAGCGCGCTGAATCAAGAGGACTTTGTATTTGATCATGGTAAAATCATTGAAGACTATTTACATTACAAAAGAGTACATACCTTATAATGTATATAACTTCTTGATAAAATTCAAGTACACTACTGTTATGAAATCATTTTATATCTATTTTACATTATTATTGTCATCTCTACTTGCAGATCCGAATGCTGCACTCTATTTTCACGGAAACTGTACCACGTGTCATGAAGAGACAAAAGAGGTCTCTGCACCCTCTGTTATGGAGTTTAGACAGCGATATATTGACGCCTTTGTAAAAAAAGAGGATTTTGTTCATTATATGTCTACTTGGGTATTAAAACCTGATGCGGGGACTTCTATCATGGGCGATGCGATTGAGAAACATGAATTAATGCCTGAACTTGCTTATGACTTAGAAACCTTAAAAATTATTACGGGATATATCTACGATACGGACTTTAGTAAAGCACATAAAAATCACTCAGAACCTTGAGTAAAATAGGTCAAAGAGGTTTTTCCAAACTTTTTACTCTTTTTCTTTTTAAACAATCCAATCTCATCTGCCAACTCTAAACCTGTCATATGTTCCACGATGATGAGTTTTACATTTTTTTCTTTGAGGTTTTTGATAAGGTTGATGGTTTTATCATAAATATCTTCCATCCCTTCTCTTATAGAAAATGGTGGGTCGATATAGAAGTACGCTTCTTCATCACCCAGCGCGCTGAGTGTCATATTAATATTTTCAAAACTGTTCCCGGCATAGACTTGACATGAAGAGGGATCTGTTCTTGAGATATTTTCTTTTAGTGCACGTAAAGCTTCTCTATTTTGTTCCATAAAGTAGACTTTTTTTGCTCCACGTGAGAGTGCTTCAAGACCAATCGAGCCACTTCCTGAGAAGACTTCAACAAAATTTGCATCAATAATATCAAACTGAATGGTGTTAAAAAAAGACTCTAAAACAATGGTTTTAGAACTACGTGTGGTATCGGTAGCGGGGAGTTCAATACGTGCACCCTTAAACTTACCACTAATAATCTGCTTCACAAACTTATTTTTCATAAAAGGCCTTCACGACATTGAGGATATTTTTTTGATATTCTAAGGTGAGCAGTTCGATGCGTTTTTCTAAAAGATCAAAGTTGGGTGTTTTTGGCTCGATATTTTCATCTGTAAACGTCTCTAACTCTTCTAAGGTTTTTACCGTATCAGATAGACCCAGTTCAGAATATTTTTTTTCTAAAAACTGGAGGAGGTATGAGCGCGTAAATGGCTTTTGGATATCCGCATCTTCATTAGAAGCGATAAAAAAGTGGGGCTTAGTTTCATCTTTTTTTTGAAAGTCACGAAGAACAATATCGCTCTGTTTATAAGTACTTAGATAGTCACTTAAAAACATCTCTAAAGAGCGCTGAAGAAGCGCTGATTTACATTGAATATATATCTTCATAATTTACCTTACACATCTTAAATAATGTGCAACACTATAACATACTACCCTTTATAAGGTTCTAAGGTATATCCCTCACTCATGAGTTTCATAACCCCACCTGCCAAGTTTTTAACATTATATCCGTGTTGTAACATAAAACCTGTAATTTGCGCTGTTCTTGAACCAGTACGACAGATCAGACCAATCTCTTGACTCTTTCCGCCTAACTCATCCATATGCTTTAAAAAACTCTCAGCATCATAACCACCACGCTCATCAAAAAACATTATAGTATGTGCACCTTTTACAACGCCAGTTTGCTGCCACTCCATTGGTGTACGAATATCAACAATCACCATGTCTGAATCTTCTAATATCTCTTTAGTTGGATAAATGTCCATATTAATAAGCCTTTATTTTTCAATTTAAAAATTGTATCTAATAATAATTATTACTAAAAGTAAAATTAAAATTCAATTTATTGCTTTAAGTAATACTCAAGTGTATACAGCATATCTTCATCTATCTCTTCTAAATTTTCACGCATCCAAGCCAGATACGAGAGATCCATCATCGCAACCTCTTCAATATACATGTCCTTGTATTTTCCAAAAGTAAATCTTTTATATAAGACAGGTGTTGAAGAGAGTTCTATAAGTTTCTTTTCATTTTCTAACTCTAGAAGATACTCAAAAAGAAGTGAGACATGAATCACATCACTGTTTGAATGGTGGGCATGAAGACGGACTTGAAACTGTTCAGCGCGCACAACTTCCTCTTTGTAAAGCCCAAATTCATAACGTAGAAATTGTAAACTGTATGTTTCACAATCCTCTACCAAGTGTTGTGTACACCGCAACGTGTCAATCACTTCTCCTTGCCATGTCAAGCCACTACTGTCTAACATTAACATATTGAAGTTTGCATTATGCATGACTAAAATATTATCTTTACTGTTCAACGCTGAAAGTTGTGTAAAAATTTCTGATTTTCTAAATATTACTTTATCTTGAATCATCTCGTTGGTGATGTTATGAATTTGCATAACTATAGGTTTCAACTTTTGACTTGGTTTTAAAAGAGACGAGTAAAGATTTTGATTTTCTATAAAAGAGAGTGCGCAAATTTCATCACTACTTTGAACACCACTTGTCTCTAAGTCTAAAAATATCAACATTGCTTAATCCTTATCATCGTACAGCGTACACCCAACATAGGTAAAACCAGAGCCCCACTACTTAAAACTAAAATGTAAAGATAGTAGACATTGAACCAGGCAAAACTGCCCTCAGTAAAAAAGTAACTTAATACAGAAATAATAATCATCTGCACCGCAACACTCCAGATGATGGCAAAGAAGAATTTTCTAAAGATTTTTGTCTGCTCAAATACCTCAGGACGATCAATCACACTTTTTCCATCGCAAGACAGGAGTAGAAGTTTTTTACCATCAAAGCAGTGTTTAAATAGTTTTTTTACACTTAATAGTAAACCTACAACAAAAGAGAAACTCCATGCAAAAGCAAAATAAAATAAAAATATACTCCACAGTGCACTAAGTGTTTCAAAATTCAACATAGCACTGCTTCGAAAAAAATGTATGGATGTAATAAAAAAAGAGAGAAGTGATGCAAGCAATACCGAAAAACCACTAAGCCAAGTTGCCCAATAGCCCCAAGTAAAAAACCAAAATTTAGACATCTAGTTTTTTCACACTGCCAATCATGTCATGATAATGTTCTAAGGTTTTAAAACTTTTTTCAAATCGCCAACGCAAAACAAAGGTGATAATAGAATTTTTAACTTTCTCATCGACTTTCTCAGCGCGCCCAAAATAACCCAAAGAGATGTTTTGTGATTTTGTTTTGGCATTAGGGTTGTACTTGATAGCAATAATTTGCATATATTTACCTTCTCTAACGGTTCCCAAATCTTCATCACTCAGACTCACTCCACTAAGGTTCATCGCTTTATACGCAAAAATCTCTTCAAATTCACTGTGTTTATTATCAATCTCAAGTGTTTTATAAAGCTCTTTTAAAATTTCCATATTCTCTTTTCTAGCCACTTCATAGCTAGAGATTTTGGCTGTTAAATTCTTAAGACGATCCAGTGCAGAACTCATACGTTAATCCTTAATTCTATCTAAGAGATTATACCAAGATAAAGATTGAAGAACATGCTATAATTGCGCAAAATATTAAAGGCACATCTAAAAACCCTAGATACTCTCAGAGGGATAAAGAGGTGTTAGTTAGTTCTGAACTTTTTAGGAGTCTTAGCCACTGCTAAGATGATGAAAAATTCTGAGCTAAATGGCACCTCATTATCCCTCCCTGCGGGCTTACAAGCGGAACACACACTCTGCGTTAAATTTTTACGTCGTAGCTATGGCTATGACTTAAAAAATTTGTCTTGATTGTGAATTCCGCTTGTAAGCTGAGAATATCTAGGATTTTTAGATATGCCTGCACTAGGGTTTATATGGATTATTTACAGATACAAGGGCCAACGAGACTCAGCGGTGAAGTACGCATCTCTGGAGCTAAAAATGCAGCACTACCAATCATCGCTATGATGTTATTGGCAAAGAATCGTGTTGAGATTGACAATATGCCTGAAGTTGTTGATATAAAGACCCTACTTAAACTCATCGAGAACCTTGGTGGAAACTTTGCACTTGAAGACAACCACCTAAGTATCGAAACCCATAAAATCACCAATACAAAAGCAACCTATGACATCGTTAAAACCATGCGTGCTTCGATCCTTGTTTTAGGACCACTACTTGCACGTTTTGGGCACTGTGAAGTATCACTACCTGGTGGATGTGCTATTGGTCAACGACCTATTGATCTTCATCTTAAAGCCTTAGAACAGATGGGGGCAAGTATCAGTATTCATGCTGGATATGTTCAAGCTGTTGCAGAAGATGGACTAAAAGGTGCGGAGATTATATTTGATAAAATCACCGTCACTGGAACTGCCAACATCGTAATGGCAGCTGCCTTGGCCAAAGGCAAATCAACACTTATTAACTGTGCCAGAGAGCCTGAAGTTGTTCAACTTTGTGAAGTGCTTCGTGATAGTGGCGTCAGTATAGAAGGAATCGGTACCTCTCAGCTTACTATCTATGGAACAGATAGACGTCTTATCGAAATCGAGCCTTTTAGTGTTATACCTGATCGTATCGAAGCCGGAACATATCTTTGTGCCGGAGCTATTACCAAATCAACCATGAGTATTACAAATGCCAACCCTCATCATCTTAGTGCTGTCATTACAAAACTTGAAGAGATGGGTTGTACTTTTGACATTACTGAAGATCGCATCGAGATTAGACCCACTGAGTTTATTAAAAACGTCAATATTATCACCCAAGAGTATCCAGCCTTTCCAACAGATCTTCAAGCACAATTTTTAGCACTCTCCACACAAGCTGATAGTACCAGTAGTATAGAAGAACGCCTATTTGAAAATCGTTTTATGCATGTAAGTGAATTACAACGTCTTGGTGCAGATATCAAAATATCTGGGAACACTGCTTTGGTCGCAGGAGAGAGTGAGCTTTTTGGCGCCGATGTTATGGCAACAGACCTTCGAGCATCTAGCGCGCTGATCCTTGCCGCACTCGTAGCAAAGGGTGAGACGAATATCCACCGTATCTATCATTTAGACCGTGGATATGAGAGACTAGAAGAGAAATTTATCTCTCTAGGTGCCAATATTAAACGTTTAAAAGAGTAACAATCTAAATAATATTTAGCGTTACTCTTCGTTCTTCTTTAGTTTCACTTTTTTTTTACCTACTTTATGCGATAATCAATTATGAAAAAAAATAATAATGCAATTTTTGATGGCAGAAATACTGCTGAAATGTATCAAATGGAAAGAAACAAGGGTAAAAAAGAAGAAACTCCTTCTTTTATGTCTCAAGATATTGATATTTTTGACTATCTTTGGGCACCTCAAGGTATGGAAAAACCAGCGATTACAATCTACATAATATTTATGCCCTATATTGCTGGTCTTGTATTTATGTATCTTTTTATCGCACATGGAAATATTGACCACTTTTTAGTACTGGATTTCACCATGTTTTTTCTCGTCTGGGCCATCGGTTATGAATTTTTAGGTTCTCTTATTTTAGGCGGAATTATATGGGCTTTTATTCGTTATCTTTATCGGTCTCGAAAACCACAGGTAGAAGAGAAAACACGGGGTGCGCATAATGGACGGAAACAATACTCAAATACCGTTACTTACACACGAGGGAACAGAGATCCATAAAAACCATACACTTATAAAAAGTGACGTAAGGCTTTTTCTAGTTTCTGCGCATCTATCGGTTTAGAAAGGTAGTCATTCATACCTACGTCTAAAAACCGTTCTCTATCTCCCTTTAAAGCATTCGCCGTTACAGCCACTATTGGTGTCGTCTTTAATTCATTTAATACTTCGATTTCTCTAATCTTTTGTGTGGCTTCAATCCCATTCATATTGGGCATATTCTCATCCATTAAAATCAGCTCATAGTGATTGTTTTTAAACATTTCAATTGACTCTACTCCATCATTGGCAATACTTACTTCGCATCCTAATTCATTTAAAAGTATCTTCATTAAAAGTTGATTAGATTGATTGTCTTCTACCAATAATATATGTGCCTCTATGCGCTCACCTTTTTCAATATTAATATCCTCAACGTCAGTACTTGCACCATCTTCTAAGGCACCTATAAAAAGTGGCACTACAAAGCTAAAAGTACTGCCTTTATTAATAATACTGTGCACATCAAGACTCCCATCCATTAACTCAACCAAGGCCTTAGAAATAGAGAGACCCAAACCAGTACCTCCAAATTTACGTGTTGTACTACTATCTGCTTGTTCAAAGGCGGAGAAAACTTTATTAATATTTTTATTTTCAATGCCGATACCACTGTCTTTTACAGAGCAGATGAGCGTAGAGTTACTTTTGTCATAATCTAATTTGACAAAGATTTCACTATTTTCGTGAGAAAATTTAATAGCATTACTTAAAAAGTTAGAATATATCTGTTTAATTCGTGTTGTATCACCAAATCCATTTTCAGGAAGATTATCACTATATTCGCAACGAATGGTAATATTTTTTTCACCAGCGCGCTCAAGATAGAGTTCGGTAATTAAATCATACGGTTCTATGGTTTTAAAATGTATCTTCTCTATATAAAGTTTTCCACTTTCTATTTTTGAAAAGTCTAAAATGTCATTAATAATAGAAAGGAGGGAGTTTCCAGAGTTTTTAATAATATCAAGCTTTTTTAGTTTTTCTGATGAATCTTCATTTTTATGTAAAAGGTCAATAAAACCGATAATTGCATTCATTGGTGTTCTAATTTCATGTGACATATTTGCCAGAAAAGAAGATTTACTTTCACTGGCTTCTTCCGCACGCTGCTTTGCAGTCTTCAACTCTTCTTCGACACGTTTACGCTGCGCAATTTCTGTTTCAAGTTGATTATGTTGATTAAGCATATCAATAGAAACACCTATTCTTGCTGTCACCTCTTCACGTACTAAAGGCTTAGTAATAAAATCATTCGCGCCCGCTTTTAAAAATTCAACGGTAATAATTGAAGTGGTATGTGCAGAAATAGCTAAAATAGCCATTTCACTTCGAGAGTAGGATTTTCTTATAATCTTGGTGAGTTCCACCCCATTCATATTGGGCATCTCATAATCGATTAATGCAATTTTTATATCACTGTGTTTTTTTAATAGTGAGAGTGCTTCTAATGGTTCTGTGGCGACTAAGACAGTAAAGTTTTGGTGGTTTAGGTATTTTTTAAGTTGGAATCTGGCGGATTGTGAATCATCCACCAGTAAGATTTTGGTATCTTTATTATTTAAAATTCTATCAACAGTTGTTTGTAAAAGTTCAAGATTTTGATCATCTTCAAGAACAATGTAATCAATAATTCCCTTATCTACGACATCTTCTCTTAACTCAGAGTGAAAACTTCCTGTCATAGCAATACATGGTATATTGAGTTTTAAAATATAATCTAAGGCGCAAGAACCGCAATCTGGAAGGTTAACATCAACTACCGCTAAAGTAATTCTTTTTTTTGAATCTCTTAACCTCTGCTTGGCTTCAATAAGATCGTAAGCAATAACTACATCATAGCCTTTATCCATTAAGACTTTTTGCTCATAGAGCGCAATGGTTTTATTGTCTTCTACAACGAGTATCACATCTTTCATATCTAGGTACCTGAATATAATTATTTATAATATACTACTCTATTTAGCTTAATTATTACTTTCAAATATTATCATCTCATAGACACTTCTTTTCGCAACCAAAGACTTATCAGATGAGACACCACCACTACTTCTTGAGCGCGCCAACTCTAAACGTAAATCAGCAATTTCTTGCTCCATTGATTCCATTTTATCTTTTAATCTTAGTGCAATATCCACACCTGCTA
>JADGDM010000085.1 GCA_016744905.1 Sulfurimonadaceae bacterium
TTAGACGCTTTAAATGCATCTTTAATCTGTACAAGTAATTCTTGATTTTCCAGTTCTCTATTTGAGATCGGTTGATTGAGCCACTGGTAATATCCACTCCGGTGTACTTGCATAACTTTGCAAAGTCTATGCACTGCATAAACTTCACTATACTCCTTTATAAAAGAGTATTTTAGTTTGTGTGGCTTGCAAAGTACACCGCGGCCTTTTTTAGGATATCTCGCTCCTCTGTAACACGCTTGAGTTCTTTCTGGAGTTTCTTGATCTCTGCATTTGAAGAGTCTTGCATCTGATGTTTTGTGATAGCCTCTGGAGATTCGAGGCGTTTAATCCATCCACTTAAAGATGTTGGATGAATTCCAAGTCTTTCAGCCGTATCTGTGACGCTATAGCCATTCTTAGTAACTTGTTTGACGGCTTCTATTCGAAACTCTTCACTATATATTTTCCTTGCCATTTTTTAATCCTATTAAATCTCATAATATCTTCATATTATTTTATCTAAATTATTGGATTAAATAGTGTCTAGTTTATTGGGGACATTCAATAAGCCAACAGTAACAAGTTAAGAACACAAAGGCTTAAACCCACTGTTAAAGTGATGATAAGCAGGTGGCGCATTTTTACACGGGCAGTGGCGTTGTCTATGGCGTTGATCAAGATAAAGATAACTAGGCTTAGCGCGCTAGCAAGATAGAGGTTGTCTCCTGCAAATAAAATAAGCAGTGCATAGACAAAGATATATTCCAACCATTTTGCCATATAGAGAAACTCAAAGAATATTCCACTAAACTCTATCTCCACCCCACCAACTATCTCTTGATGTGCCTCAGTTGCGTCAAAAGGAGACTTTTTTAATTTGATGGGGATAATCAAAACAAAGGCTAAAAAGAGTGGAAAAAGTGAGGCCAGCGCGCTGGGATTTTCACGTATGACTGAGATATCAAAACTCCCTGTACTCAAATAAAAACCCACGGCCATCAAAATCAAAATCGGCTCATAGGCTACCATCGCTAAGAGTTCTCTATTGGCGCCTAAATGAGAAAAAATCGAACGTACACTGAAACCAGCCAAGACTAAGAGTAAAGAGGAGAAAAGATGTAAAAAAATAATGTAGAGAAGATTTTCACCTAAGATAATAAAGGCGAGCACTATCCAGAGTGTCAAAAAGTGTAAAAAACCTAAAATCACATGATAAGGGTGCACTATAAAAAGTGCCTTATCCATCAATTTGAGTGTGTCATAAAAGGGTTGAAGCAGAGGTGGTCCTACGCGTCCTTGCATCCGAGCGCGCACAATACGTTCAAAACCATAAATCAGACCACCTAAAAGTGGAACAATCAGTATTAAGACAATTTCCAACATCACAACACCCCCACAATAAGTACAATTATAATCGAGATACTTATATAGAGTAGAACATTTTTATATCGCTTTGAAATATCAAAATAGAACATACTCGCTTTTAAAATATCTCTCTCCCCACAGTGATACTCTTTTACTCTCTGCGCATTTTTAAAAGGCACCGTAGAAAACAGTAAAACCAGACTAAAGAGTAAAAGTGTAGGTATCAACAATTCAAGTAGACTCAACAGATTGAGTTGATAGGCGACAACGATACTTAATCCCAATAAAACAACTAAGCTCGACGCACTCCAAGTAAAGAGCTTTGGTATCTCTTTTTTACGACTACTTTTAGCCAATCCTTCTTTCGCAAAGAGTCTACTGAGCACCTTAAAATAAAGCAGTGTCAAAAGAACACTTCCTAGTGTCATAAAAAGTAAAACCAAGATATACAGTGGCTCATGTTCGATTTTGCGCGCTACTTCCATAAAAGCGATAAACTTTCCAAGGAAGGCGCCAAAAGGAGGCAGTGTTAGTGAGGCAAAACCGATAAGAATATAAAAAGTCACCAAAGGAGAGTGGTTAATCAGTCCATCAATATCATTGACATATTTTAAGTGAAAACTTTTTTCCAATATCCCTGCGGACATAAAAAGAAGCGCCTTAGAGATGGCATGAAAAACAATCAAGATAATAGCCGCTGTTCTGGCTTCTTCACTTCCTAAGCTTGCTAAGGTCATCATAAGCGCCAGAAGTGCTATCGTTGAAAGTCCCAAAATTTCTTTAAAATAGTCTTTGCTTAGCGCCAATAAAGAAGCTGTAAAAAAGACAAAACTTCCAAAGATAGCCACCGATAGAGCCACAAAGTCATTCATGGCTGCGGAGAGTTTTAATATCAAAAATGGCGCAATTTTCACCATAGTAGCTGAATGCAAAATAGCGCTCACTGGCGTGGGGGCAACCATGGCGCCAAGTAACCACGTCTCGAAAGGGATACTTGCGCCTTTTACAAAGGCCGCTAAGGCTAAAAGTGCAAGGGGTAGGAGATAATTTTCATCCATGTTGGCAATCAAAACATCAAAATAGAGTGTATTGTAGTGCAGAATTGAAAATAGTAGCGCGCCAAGTATCGCCACCCCACCAATCTGATTCATCCACAGTGCTCGTAGTGCATTTGTCTGAGCCACCTCGTCTCCTCGATACCGAATCAATAAAAATGAGAAAAGTGTTGTCATCTCAAAAAGCATAAAAAATATCTCGATGTTGTTCGTGGATACAATAAAATTCATCACCGCTAAAAAGAGAAAGAGAAGTGCAATAAAACTGTTCTCTTTTAACCTACTAAAACCCTCACTTTTAATATACTCTAATGAATAGATGATGATGCTTCCCCCTACAACATTAATAATCATGTACATCACCATAGAGAGATCATCTACCAATATATCACTTGATTTTAATTGAGGAGAAAGCGTAAATAGCAGTCCATAAAGGACTATCTGTATAGCAGCAAAAAGTGTAACCCATTTATGGCTATTTTTAAGGCCTTGATAAAGGAAATACAGCAGTAGTGCACTATCTAAAGCTATAAACAATATATGCCAAAGATGCGTTAAATTCATTTCTATATTTTGTGTTTCACTGATAAAAATGTTCAAACTGACAAGACTTAAAATAGAGACAAATGCAATCGTCAAAACAGTGCGCACACGTCCAGATGAGAAAAAAACAAGCAGAGCAAAAAACAGTGGCAAACTCATCAAGGCGATTATGCTTTGCACCATTTATCCTTTTTTATCAAACAATCTTTTTATCTCAACAACAAACAAGACACCAAAAGAGATAGTCAATATCTGTAACCATGTTAAAAGAGTTAAACCTTCACTTTGAAAGATATGATTCATAAATGGTGCTTGTGTAAAGGTAAACTGTATCAAAGCCATTAAAAAGACACCAATGAGTAGATAGTAATTATTAAAAATATTTGTTCTAAACACTGAGGTCTCTAACTCTTTACAAGAGAAGAGATAAAAAAGTTCTACAAAGACAAAGATATTGACCGCTACCGTTCTCGCATACTCCACACTATACCCTTCACTAAGCGCATAGTTGAACATCGTATAAGAAGCAATCAACATATAGAAACCAACAACCAGCATCTGGATAATAATTGTTTTTGTCAGTATCGACTCTTTTGGATTACGTGGAGCGCGCTGCATAATATTATCTTCTCCTGGTTCAAAGACCAACATCAGACCTAAAAATATAGCAGTAGACATATTAATCCATAAAATCTGAACGGGCAGTATAGGCAGTGTAATACCCAACATAATCGCAAAGAGAATAACCAAACCCTCACCAAGATTTGTCGGCAGCGTCCATGTAATAAACTTCACCAAGTTATCAAAAACATTACGTCCCTCTTTAATGGCGTGTGCAATTGAACTAAAGTTATCATCACTTAAAATCATATCTGACGCCTCTTTAGCCACCTCAGTTCCACCAAGTCCCATGGCAATACCAATATTGGCTTGTTTAAGTGCGGGTGCATCATTAACCCCATCACCCGTCATTGCAACAATCTCTCCACGCGCTTGTAAGGCATCTACAATACGCAATTTCTGCTCTGGTTCTACTCTCGCAAATACTTTAATAGAGGCCACCTTCTCTATTAACTCTTCATCACTTAACTTCATCATTTCACTGCCTAAAAGTACTGAACGTTCAAAATCAGCATCAGAGGGGACAATAGACATCATTTTTGCAATAGAAAATGCAGTCAATATATGATCTCCCGTAATCATAATAATATTAATTCCCGCACCAATTGACTCTTTAACCGCTTCTATCGCTTCAGGTTTAGGAGGATCCATCATCGCCTGAAGACCAATAAATACCATCTCGCTTTCAATCATCTCCTCATCAAAAGTATCTGCCTTTGTCATTTTTTTAGCGACAGCCAAAACTCTTAATCCTTGCGTAGCATACTTTTCAGCTTGTTGCAAAACTTTCTCTTTATCTGCTCCACTACATGAACACAGTCCCAGTACTTTTTCAATAGAACCTTTTATAAAAAGAATATTATTATCACTCTCCTTGTCTTTATGAATGGTCGCCATATATTGACGATCAGACTCAAAAGGAAGCGTATCTAACGTGGGATATTCTCTATTTAATACAGCACTATCGCTATAAGCTTTTAATGCACTCACAATCAATGCACCCTCGGTTGGATCACCATTAATAGAGTAGATTCCCTCTTTTTCTACCAAGTAAGATTCATTACAGAGATATCCAGCGCGTAGAAGTTCCAGTAAAGAGGCATCTAAAACCTCAACTACTTTTCCATTTTGTGTAAATTTTCCTTTGGGTTCATAGCCATTTCCACTGAGTTCATAGGTTTCATTTCCACAATAAAGTTCACGTACTGTCATCTTATTTTGTGTTAATGTTCCTGTTTTATCCGAACAGATAGTAGTGACACTCCCCAATGTTTCTACCGCAGGAAGTTTTCTAATAATGGCATTTTTCTTCGCCATTCGACTCACACCAATGGCTAAGGTGATAGTTACTGCGGCAGGTAATCCCTCAGGAATAGAGCCTACTGCTAAAGCAACGGAGGCCATAAATGTTTCCACAGCACTCGCATCACGTAAGATACCAACAACAAATGTAAACGTTGCCAAGATCAAAATAACATAAAGAAGTATCTTTGAAAATGCAGATATTTTTTTAGTAAGTGGCGTCTGCATTGAGGTGGTTTCATTAATCAAATGAGAAATTTTTCCAAGCTCAGTTTGTTCACCAATAGCTACAACAATACCCTTTGCGCGTCCATAGGTCACAAAGGTTCCAGAATAGGTCATATTTTGTCGATCATTTAAAATAATATCTTTTTCATACGTCTCGATATCTTTTAAAGTACTCACCGACTCTCCCGTTAACATCGACTCATCTACTTTAAGATCTTTTGCACGTACAAGTCGCATATCTGCTGGAACCTTGGAACCAGACTCGAGTAAAACCATATCTCCAGGCACCAACTCTTGTGAAGATACAGTCATCGTTTTGCCATCACGAATAACAACGGCTTCAGTCTGCATCATCTCTTTCAGAGAATCTATAGCCGCTTGCGCTTTTATCTCTTGCATATATCCGATAATAACATTAACAATCACTACAGAGAAAATTACCCCACTGTCTACCCATTCATGTAGTACCGCAGTAACAAAAGACGCCCCTAAGAGAATATAAATCAAGGCATTATTAAACTGCAGAAAAAACTTTTTTAACTTACTGTCGACTTCTACTTTTTTAAGACGATTTTTTCCAAAAAACTCTTCACGATGCTTGATGCTTAATGGGGCAAGCCCTCTTTCAGCATCACTCTCAAAAAGCTCAATAATTTTATCAATTTCTATACTGTGCCAATTTTGACCTAATAAATGTTGCATCACTTATCCTTTGTCTAAGATAGAGATAATTTCTTTTAATGTTTTATCTGATTTTGAATTTACATCAATATTTAAAGATTTCACGCCCTCAAGAACCAGCTCAATAAAAGGTAGAAACTGCTTTTCTAAAGACGCACTTAAGCCTATACAAACCGTCTCAATATCTGAGGGAACAATTCCAAAGACAGTAACCTCTGCTCTTTTATCACTTAAAGAAGCTGCTTCTAACATTGCCACAACTTCCACCTCATGTGCCGTATTTTTATACCCACCTTGAGCGAGGAGTACTTGTGCGGGGATTTTATACATGGAACCAATTGAATCATTTAAAGAGAGGGTATCAAGGATAAAGACATTGTCGTATTGGGTAAAATACTCAATCAATCCAAATCCCAATGTTCCCCCATCAAGTATCTCAAGTTCAGGAAAAAAACTATAATTTGTACGTAGATACTGCGAAGCAATAACACCAATACCATCATCACAAAAAAGAAGATTTCCTACGCCAATAATAATATTTTTCGCCATAACATCAGCCTCTTAAAACGCTTTTATCTTATAGTGACTTAACTCTTTGCCCTTCGTATCCAGCACATGAACCGCGCAAGCCAAACAAGGATCAAAAGAGTGAATCACCTTTAAAACTTCAAGAGGTTTAGACGTGTCTTCGATTTTCAAACCAATCAAGGCTTCTTCATACGCGCCCCGTTTACCATCAAAATTTTTAGGCGTTGCATTCCATGTGGTAGGTGCGATAACAGAAAAGTTTTCTATCTTTTTATCTTTGATCTTCACAAAATGAGAGAGCACACCGCGCGGCACTTCAAAAAAGGCTCGACCTTTGGCCTCACTTTCTAACTTGTCAAAGTCAAATTTCACCCAAGTGTCCACATCATAATATTTAATATTTTGTGTAAGTCTCGAGACCAGTTTAAAAATGTACTCGCAGATATAAGAGGTTTCAATAGCGCGTGCGGCGTTACGACCTACCGTTGTGGAGAGATCAATTAATTCTAAAGATGTGGATTCTAAAAACTCATCTACAAAAGATTTTATCAAGCTGTTGTCTTTAATATAACTAACTAAGACACGCGCTAGTGGTCCTGTTTCCATAGTGTTTCCATCATAACGAGGTGCTTTTATCCAAGAGTATTTATCCTCTTTTTTATCCGTTTTCAGACTGCCATCCTCGTTAAGATCGGTATACTCTATTTTATGTTCGCCTTCAACATCTTTGTACCACGCTCTATCAATCTCTTCTGTAATTTTATGCTCATTAAAAGGCTCTACTTTAGTAAAGTCATGTCCATAAATCACCCCACTGCAAAATAGTCTTTGATCGCCTTCAAAGTCATAACCACCCACACTAAGAAAGTTACCGTTAGCACGTCCGACACCCGCTTTTATCTCATCTCGATAAGCAGTTGAGAGCAGTTTCATATCCGGAAGATAAGCACGGTCAACAAACTCTTTTGCCTCTTTAATAATAAAAAGATAATCATTCAATCTTTGAGGATTAAGCATATCTGCCACGCTGGTAACTCCCCCAACAACAATACTTTGAGGATGCGGTGTTTTTCCACCAAAAATAGCCACCGCTTTTGAGATATTGGTCTGAAATTTCAAGGCTTCAAGGTAGTGAGAAATAATTATTAAGTTTTGTTCAGGAGAGAGTTTGTATTCACTATGTCCCCAGTATCCGTTTGAAAAAGGACCCAATTTTCCCGCTTTAACAAAATTTTGAAGTTTAGCTATGGTGGCCTCATAATGTTCATTAGAGTTTCTATACGGCGCACTGGAGTATTTATGCGCTTCTTTTGAGGTCGCTTTAGGATCAGCTTCTAGCGCGCTGACCACATCCACAAAATCAAGTGCGTGTAGATGATAAAAATGCACCACATGATCTTGAATAAACAGTGCCATCGCCATTAGATCGCGAATAATTTCTGCATTTTTAGGCAGTTCTAGTGAATATGCATCTTCAACAGAACTCACGGCAGCTCTAAAGTGTGAGTTGGTACATACCCCACAAATACGTCCCGCAAGAAGCCCTGCATCACGAGGGTCTCTATCTTTTAAGATAATCTCGATGCCACGAAAAAGCTGTCCACTCACATACGCCTCTTGAACAACACCATGTTCATCAACTTCTACCTCGGCGCGCAGATGTCCTTCTATTCTTGTAATCGGGTCAATCACTATCTTTTTAGTTGTTTTCATGACTCACTCTCCTCATCAGCTTCATATTTACGTTCATTCGCAAACTTATCAACAAAGCCTACTTCCGTACATCCCATACATCCGTGACCTGCTTGAACAGGCCATGAAGTCCCACCATTAAACTTCATCGTTGGACAGTTCACATTGGCATACGGCCCTTTACATCCCATCTCAAAAAGACAGTAAGCTTTTTTCGCTCCCGTATCGCCCCACTCTTGAACAAATTCGCCCAGTTCATAATGACCACGACGTTCACAATTATCATGTACTCGTCCTTCATACGCCCACAAAGGGCGATTAAACTTGTCCAAAGCGGGCAGTTCTTCAAACATCAGATAAGAGAGCAATGTGCCTACAATATTTGAAGGATTTGTTGGACAACCCGGAAGGTTGATAATATCTTGACGCTTTAAGGCTTCACTTACTCCTACTGCGCCTGTGGGATTTGGTGCGGCGGCGACGATACCCCCATCCAGTGCGCAACTGCCTACCGCTAAAACTAAGGCAGCATCATTGGCACATTTACGTAAAAGCTCAATACCTGTTTCACCCTTTGGCCCAATACGTAAAAACTTACCATCCATGGCCAAAGGAACTGCACCCTCGACAATTAAAATATATTCACCTTTTTGATTGGCGACAATATCTTCTAAAATACTTTCACTTTGGTCTCCACTGGCACTCATAAGTAATTCATGATAATCCAGTGAGACATAATCAAAAATCAAATCTTCAATCGCAGGATTGGTAGACTTGATAAAGGCTTCAGAGTTACCGCTACAATCTGAGAGTTCAAGCCAGATAATAGGGACTTTGTTAAGTGCTTTAACACCCTCACCCACTACCGTTTCAAAATTTGGATGTAGTTGCATATTGGCTGTCACCATCGAAATCCATGAGTTCATCTCACTTTGTGCGATATCTAAAGAGTCCATAGCCGCGTCAAGATTTTCAGTACTGAGACTGTTTTGAGGGTTGAGTGTATTAAACTTATCGATACGTTTTTGTACCTCCGCAACCTCTTTTTCTCTTTTAATATCCTCTGCGCTTTTTCTTGGCATGTTGGGATCAATAAGACTCTGAGATGCTTCTATCACATCTGAAACCATCTTTTTACAACGTCCACAGACACGTCCCGCTTCGCTGAAGTTAGAGAGTTCCCCAAAGTTTGCTATCCCTGTTTGTGTAACGATATCCACCAAGTCTTGATGATAAACATGTTCACAACTACAGATCAATCGTCCGCGCTCACCGATAAGTCTATTTTCATACAGATAGTTGATATCAACTTTTTCACCACTGTTAATTAAGCTCTCTAAATATCCAACATCTACATTTGAGTTAATACCGATAAAACGGCTTAACTTATCTTCATGAAGAAAGTACTCATCTATTCTATTTTCTGTTTTTGAAGCAATCACTATCTTCTCATATTTTAAGCCAAAGTTTGGCGCGCCGACTTCAACCAGATCAAACTCACCTACTTTTAACATATCGATGCTGACTTCTAATTCAAACTCTTTAGGATTGGTATTTAAAAGGTGAGAGATGGCGCAATCCGCTTGCAGCGTACACTCTTTAACGTGTCCCGCTACAAAGTTCAAGGCCTCAACCTCGGCGCACTCACCCACGGCGTAAATATCTTTATCTTCACTTTGCATATAAAGATTTGTTAGAATCCCTTTATTTGACTTGAGTGTTTTTCTAAAAGGTTCAATATTAGGCTTTATTCCTGTTCCAAAAATAAGAAAAGGCTTTTCAATCTCTAATTTCTTAGTTTTAAGTAGAGTAATCTCACCTTTATTTACGACTTTAGAGACAATCTCATCTTCGTATGAGACATGAATTTTACCCCCAGCGGTATAACACTCTTCTATGGTTTTTATAGAATCAATGGAGAGATCTTTCGAGTAGATATGTTTAGCGCGTAGTAGTAAGGTAATCTTTGAGACTTCATCCATAGAGTTGAGGGTTTCAAGAAGTTCTAGTCCAATTGGTCCACTCCCCACAATCACCACTTCTTTGCCTTCAATCCCTTTTTTAATGATTTCACAATCCTCTGCACTTCTAAAGACTGCGGCAGTTGAAAGTGTACTAATATCAAAAAGGGAGATAGGAAGTGAGCCGGTGGCAAGTATAAGTTTATCGTAGTGGAACATCGCAGTAGAAGAGAAAACACGTTTGGATTCTCTATCGATGCTCTCAATTTTTTGATTGAGTTCAAGACCAACCATAGGATCCAGTGTTAAAGCGATACTTTGAGTATCTTCACTTCCATCAACCAGACCACATAGATGAATACGATCATAAGGAGAGTAAGCTTCCTCGCTGAGTATTGTAACTTCAACATGGGCACTCTCTTTTTTCAGCCTATTGGCTATATAAACAGCGGCGATACCTCCACCAACGATAATAATTCTCATAATATCCACCCTTTAGAGCTAAAATTATATTATTAGTAACTATTATAGTCCTTTTATTTTTAAATACTGCAAAAGAGTTTGGTCTCTACCTCAATATTATCATCAGGTGCAGACTTTACGTAGTCATTCACGGTCTCTAAAAT